>JALZUP010000354.1 GCA_023301505.1 Robiginitomaculum sp. | reverse complement strand
AAAACAGTCACGGACAACCCTCGCGCAACTCACACAAAAATAAGGTTGGAACTCACAGCGTGATACCGTGTTGCTGCTGCAGCTGTGTCCGCACTCCCCGCTTTAATCCCAACTTACGCAGTTCAGACTTCACGAATTGAGGAGCCGCAGCCCATATCTTCGCTAGATCCTCCCACGTATTCTCCTCTTTGTCGAATCCAACCCACTCTACTTCCACCTCAAATCCAGATCCGTTCTCCACATTCGCCATGTCCACAATCGCTGCCATCTCAAATTCTCCTTGCGTAAAAGCGTGTTGGAAAACTTCCTTCAGTTCGGCAGTGATCTCGAGAGCGGCGTCCGCGTAAAAACGCATTCGAGCAACATGGACGTCGCGAACTTCCCCAGAGACGATGTTCTGAACTCCGTACACGTGCGGTCGTTGAGCAACCACCACACGCCAAGGCCCGGTCCACGTCATGAGCAATTTCGGCGTCGAACCGCTGCGCCGCACCCGAGCTACCAAAACGTACTCGCCGACAGCAAAGTTCGGCAAGGTACCCCGACTCGCAGCCTCACGTTGCTTACCGCGGTTCGCCTGCACCTTATCCAAGACCTCCTTGTGCAGCTGGCTCTGCGCCTCCACCACGCTCTGCACCTTCTTCCGAAGAGCCTTGGCATCCAGCACATCCACCTGCCAATCCTGCCCGGTCGAAGACGCCAGCGTGGACAACGCTGTGCGAGGCGCTCGACCGAACATGACGTGATAAGGGGTGGATCCGTACCGCTCGCGGAACGCCGTATTCAATGCCCACTGGACCGCCGGCACCACCTCTACCCAATCCTGGGTGGTCCGCCGCTCCTCTTGTATCATAGCTTTCAGAGTACGTACCACCTCGCGCATCATGCGCTCGCAGGTACCATTGGACCACGGCGAATTCGCAACCGAAAACCGTCGGTCAACGCCAAGAGACTTCTCCAACGCAACCATCATGTGATTCTTGAAGTGGGAAGCAGTATCACTCACCCAGACCTCCGGAACCCCAATGGTCTTGCACCAAGTCAGGAGATGCTGCGCTGTCAGGCGGGCCGTGCATGCCCCCGTGGGCTCGAGCCAAACCCAGTTGCTCATGTCGTCCATCATGACGAGGATGTAGCTGTAACCGCCGTCCTCATCCAAGCCATCGTCCCCCAACGGCCCACTAGTTCCAACATAGAGATAGTCGAAGTGGACGACTTCGCCCGGTCTGGTGCCGTGCACCGTCTCCCCAAGTGGACGAGGCACCTTCTCCCCCGCTTTAGAATCCATGCAGTGGAGACACTGTTTGACAAACTCAGTGACATGCTCCTCCATGCAAAACCAACAGCAGTACTCCGACAACCGCTGGAGGGTAGCCACGACACCACGATGGCCAGCCTCCTTCATGTGAGCACACACCATCAACCGCACCTGAAGCTGCTTAGCTCCGCCCGGAATCCAAAGCACCGCACGCCCATTAACCTGAAGTCGAAAAAGCCCCTCGTCATCCAGGGCGACGTGGCCCACGTTCGACATGAACGACGTAGCCCCTGCAGCAAGCGAGCCCAGGCCGGCACGTGACGCTTGCTGCACGTCCCGGATCGCCTGCTTAGACGGAAGAGTGGCATCGGGCTTGCTGGCGGCATACACCGCGGACGCACGCACACTGACCGCCGGGACAGTCACCCAACGCGAGAGCAGATCCCCCCAGCAATTACGGTCGCCTGCTATATGCACGATAGTATAATCGTATTGCCCCAGTACCGCTTTCCACTGGTCCAAACGCTGCGCCGTCGTCTTCGCAACAGACGACACGCACGCCTCCGGGTCGAAAATGTAAGCCAAATTGCGGTGGTCAGTATAAATGTGCACACCGTTCCACAAAAGGTACTCCAACCTCTTGAAGGTACTCACCATGGCGAACCCTTCCTTGTCCACCGTCGCCCACCGCTGCTGCGACCCTTTGAAGGTCCCACTCAAGAAGCCCAGAGGCTCGTGAGACATATCCTCGACTGGCACACCGCGATCGAGCTCCTCCTGAGGTACCTGCGTGAGAAAACTACCCCAATGTTCATCGGAGGCATCCGGAAACATGAGCACCGCCCACCCCGGCTTCGGGTGAGACAGAGCCACAGCGTGAGCGACGAGATCCTGCGCCGCATTCCAGGCCCCGATCAGCTCCGAGGTCCAGTCCCCGGTCGCGATCGCCCGGTTCGCGGCCACTCGTTTAGTGCGACGCTGAGCGCCCACCATGTGCTCCTCCAGGAACACCCGAAGAGGCCAAACGACCTCGGCCATCCTCGGCAAAGACGTGCGAGGCCAGTTCACCGCCTGTAAGAACTGCATCAGCTCGCCCGCAGTCTCTGGCCGCCTCATGGTAGCCAAGCCAGCCAACCGCTCAGGATCGTGCTTGACCTCCCCCTGCGAGTACACTTTGCCGCACCACGTGATGCTAGTCTCAAAAAAGGTGCACTTATGAGCCGCAGCGTACAGGCCGACCTCTTCCAGTCGCTCCAAAACAAGGTCCAGCGTATGGAGCAAGTCAGTCTCGTCCAATCCCCAATAAATCACGTCGTCCACCCAGACCATGCAGTTGAGCCCCTCCAACACGCGCGTAAGCGTCGCTTGGAAGTAAGAGGTCGCGTTCAAAATTCCTTGGGGCACGCGTGTAGGAGTGTAGAGCCCACCAGGAGTAGCGATCGTGAAAATCTCTTGCGCTTCGGGCGCCAGCGGGCATTGCCAGTAGCCTTGCAAAAGGTCCAGGCTACCGTAAAATCGAGCCTCACTCAGCTGGGCCATGCTCGCTTCTTGATTGGGCATTACCCCCGGCACCTTCTCGACTTGCTGGTTGGCAGCCCGGAAATCGCTCACCAGGCGAAAACCCCCTTTTTTCGGAGCAGCCATAGCCGCACTAGCCCACACGGCCTGCATATTAAGGAAGACAAGCCCCAGGGCCGCCAGCGAAGCCATGCACGCCGCCAACCATGCGGTCTTGATGGGGTTGTACACGCGCGGCCTCGCCTTGACCGGCCGGGATCCAGGCTTGAGGGTAACTCGCAAGGGCTCGACGCGCGCGGGCGGGTCACCCC
>JALZUP010000353.1 GCA_023301505.1 Robiginitomaculum sp. | reverse complement strand
TAATTTAAGATAGGCGCGAGCCAGCGCTCTGCATCGGCTAAGTCCATATCTTTGCGGCGGGCATAATCTTCTACTTGGTCTTTTTCAATTTTCCCGACGCCAAAATATACGCTGTCAGGATGAGAGAAATATAGGCCAGAGACGGAACTGGCAGGATGCATGGCAAAGCTTTGAGTCAGCTCAATACCCGTTTGCTTGGCCGCGTCTAATATACGAAATAATGTCGCCTTTTCTGTGTGGTCAGGCTGTGCAGGATAACCGGGCGCAGGGCGAATGCCGTCATATTTTTCGGCAATTAAATCATCCCCCGCAAAGGCCTCATCTGGCGCATAGCCCCAAAATTCCATGCGCACACGCTTATGCATATGTTCGGCATAAGCTTCGGCAAGCCGGTCAGAGAGCGCTTGGAACATGATCGCGCTATAATCATCGCCCGCATCCTTATAGGCCTGAACGCGCCCCTCTTCCTCAAGACCAGACGTGACAGCAAAGCCGCCAATATAGTCATCTTTGTCTGCGCAAAAATCAGAGATGCAATAATTAGGCTTCCCGCGTCCGCCCTTAGAGATTTGTTGCCGAAGACCGTGAAACGTCGCCAATGTTTCAGAGCGGCTCTCATCGGTAAATAGGCGCACATCATCGCCCTCGCGCTGGGCAGGCCAAAAGCCAATAATCCCGCTTGCCTTCGTCCAGCCCTGCTCAATCATATCGTCAAGCATAGCATTGGCATCGGCAAATAATTTTGTTGCCTCTTCCCCGTAATGATCATTGCTCAAAATGGCGGGGTAGCGGCCCTTCATTTCCCATGTCGCAAAAAACGGCGTCCAGTCAATGAAAGGGCGCAGCAAGGCGAGATCATAATCGGTGAATGTTTTCGTGCCGATAAAGCTTGGCTTGGGCGGCGTGTAACCCTCCATATTCAGCTTAAAAGCATTATCGCGCGCCTCTTTTAATGTCAGGCGGGCTTTCTTGCTCTGGCTATTAATATGCGCGATACGGGCCGCGTCATATTCTTGTGAAATCTGCGCGCAATAGGCCTCTTTCTCATCACCGAGTAATTGCCCAACCACGCCAACCGCGCGCGAGGCATCCGTGACATAGATAGTCGCGTCATTTGTATAGCCCGGTTCAATCTTAACCGCCGTATGAGTTTTAGAGGTTGTCGCCCCGCCAATAAGCAGTGGAATTTTAAAATCTTGGCGCTGCATTTCTTTGCCAACATAAACCATTTCATCAAGGCTAGGCGTGATAAGGCCCGACAGGCCAATCATATCAACATCGTGTTTTTTGGCTTCTTCTAGGATTTTTTCACACGGCACCATGACGCCAAGATCAACCACATCATAGCCATTACATTGCAGCACAACGCCGACAATATTTTTGCCAATATCATGGACATCGCCCTTCACCGTGGCCATCAAAATTTTGCCATTTGACGTTCCCGCCGTGCCAAGCTCTTCTTTTTCCGCTTCCATAAATGGCATAAGATGAGCCACAGCCGCTTTCATCACGCGGGCCGATTTTACCACTTGCGGCAAAAACATTTTACCCGCCCCAAACAGATCGCCCACAACATTCATGCCGTCCATTAACGGGCCTTCAATAACATGGAGCGGGCGCTGGGCGGCCAATCTTGCTTCTTCTGTATCATCGGTAATATAATCGGTAATGCCGCGCACCAATGCATGTTCTAAGCGCTTATTCACATCCAGCTTGCGCCACTCATCATTAACGACTTGGGCCTTGCCTTTGCCGTCTCCGCGATATTTTTCGGCAACCTCCAAAAGGCGCTCCGTCGCGTCATCTCGGCGATTTAAGATAACATCTTCAACCCGCTCGCGTAGCTCTAGCGGAATGTCATCATAAATGGTGAGCTGGCCCGCATTGACAATCGCCATATCAAGGCCTGCGGGGATGGCGTGATATAAAAACACACTATGCATCGCCTCGCGCACAGGCTCATTGCCGCGAAATGAAAAACTCACATTAGACAGACCGCCAGAAATGCGGGCATGGGGCAAATTGGCTTTAATGCGTTTGCACGCCTCAAAAAAGGCCACAGCATAATCATTATGCTCTTCAATCCCTGTCGCCACAGCAAAAATATTAGGATCAAAGATAATGTCTTCGGGCGGGAAATTGACCTGCTCGGTCAAAAGCTTATAGGCGCGCGCGCAAATCTCATATTTATGATCGGCGGTCTCCGCTTGGCCCTCTTCATCAAAGGCCATAACAACTGTGGCCGCGCCCAAATCACGAACCTTTTTAGCGTGGGCTAAAAATTCCGCCTCCCCCTCTTTCATGGAGATGGAATTAACAACAGCCTTGCCCTGCACGCATTTAAGGCCTGCTTCAATGATAGCCCATTTAGAGCTATCAATCATGACAGGCACGCGCGAAATATCTGGCTCACCTGCAAGCAATTGCAAAAAGCGCACCATGGCTTGCTCGCCCTCAATCAGGCCATCATCCATATTAATATCGATAATCTGCGCGCCATTTTCAACTTGCTGACGCGCAACAGACAAGGCTTTGTCAAATTTGCCGTCAACAATTAACCGCTTAAAGCGCGCCGAGCCCGCCACATTTGTGCGCTCACCAATATTGATAAATTGTGTGGTGTTCATATCTAAACTGCAATCTCAAAAGGCTCAAGGCCTGACAGGCGTAAGCTCGGGGTTATAGTGGGTATTTGGCGCACAGATTTACCCTGCGTAGCTTTGTAAATAGCGCCAATATGATCGGGCGTAGAGCCGCAACAGCCGCCTAAAATATTAACCAAACCATCATCCACCCACGGGATCATTTGGCGGGTCATATCGGCGGGCGTTTCGTCATATTCGCCGAAAGCATTTGGCAATCCTGCATTTGGAAAAGCAATGACATGCGTATCTGCAACTTTGGAAATCGCGGCAATATGCGGGCGCATTTCATCCGCGCCCAGCGCGCAGTTCAGCCCAACAGCAAAAGGCTTGGCATGAGCGATAGAGAGCCAAAAAGCTTCAGGCGTTTGGCCCGATAATGTCCGGCCAGAGCGATCCGTAATCGTACCAGAAATAATCACGGGTAGCTCATAACCCGCGCGGTCAAATACGGCGCGCGTGGCGCTAATCGCGGCTTTGCAATTAAGCGTGTCAAAAACCGTCTCAATCAAAATGGCGTCAACAATATCAACCATCGCCTCGATCTGGCCCTCATAGCTGTCTTGAACCTGTTCAAAGGTCACATCCCGATAGCCAGGGTCTTCGACTTTGGGCGAAATGGACAAAGTCTTATTCATTGGGCCAATAGAGCCGAGCACGGCGCGCGGCTTATCTGGCGTTTTCGCCGTCCACTCATCTGCGCAAGATTTAGCCAAAAGAGCGGCTTCTCTGGCAATCTCATTGGCCAGATCAGACATGTCATAATCGGCCTGAGAGATCGTGGTTGCGTTAAAGCTATTAGTCTCAATCAAATCCGCGCCTGCCGCCAAAAACTCATGATGCACTTTGGCCACCGCCTCTGGCTTGGTGAGCACTAACAGATCATTATTGCCTTTAAGCGGGCTGGGCCAATCGGCAAAACGCTCGCCGCGAAAATCTTCTTCTTCTAGGCTCTGCTTTTGCAGCATCGTGCCCATGGCCCCGTCAAGCATCACAATGCGCTCTTTTAGGCTCGCAGTAATCTGGTCCCAAATTGGGTTGTTTTTCAAGGCCATCTTAAGCTCCAGCTTCTATATTTTGGCGGCGATTATGCAGACCTAAAATTCGCGACACAGCGATAGATAAATCAGCGCGGTTTAATGTGTAAAGATGAAAATGGCGCACGCCGCGATCATGCAGCTCCGCTGTGAGCTCTGAGGCTAATGAGGCGGTTAATAGCTCGCGCGCTTGGGGCTGTTTTTCAAGGCCTTCAAACAGATCCGCATACCAATCTGGCACAGCCACTCCGCACATAGATGACATACGCTTTAAGCCTTTAAAATTTGGCTGAAGCATAAGGCCCGGCACAATCGGAATATCAATGCCCGCGTCCAAAACGCGGTCTTGGAAACGCATATATATGTCCGGAGTGAAGAAAAATTGCGTAATAGCGCGGGTGGCGCCCGCATCAACTTTGCGCTTTAGAGTATCAATCTCCTCGCTCCAATTTGCGCTCTCAGGATGACGCTCAGGATAGGCGGAGACAGACACTTCAAAATCAGCAATATTTTTAATGCCCGCCACAAGATCCGCGCTATAGTTATAGCCATTGGGATGGGGAATATATTTTTCGCCAATCCCATCTGTCGGATCTCCGCGCAGGGCTACGATATGGCGAACACCCGCCGCCCAATATTCGCGTACAACCTCGTCAATATCGGCTTTATCCGCGCCCACACAGGTCAGATGCGCGGCTGGCTTTAAATTAGTTTCTGCCACCATGCGCGTAACTGTGCGGTGCGTGCGCTCACGCGTGGAACCGCCCGCCCCGTAAGTGACAGATACAAAATCAGGCGATAAAGGCGATAATTTACCTATCGCGTCCCAAAGACGTGTTTCCATCTCGTCATTTTTGGGCGGGAAAAATTCAAATGAGACATGAAGGTCATCCGCGCCCTTATGCGCTGTACGCGCAACAGGCCCAAGATTGCCGTCAATCATGCGCGATTTCGAGCGCTGATTTGAGCGCTCATTGCCGTCTTTTTGGGAAAGTCCCTTTTTAGAATTAGAAGCCATTTTTAGGTCCGGTTTAAAATATTATAGTTTTTCGGCGTGCCAGATTTTAACATCAGGGCGCGTCTTAGATCCCGCTATCGTCACAATATCGGTCAGCTTGAGTCCGCCCTCAGACATCCAGTCCTCTATAGCTTGATCGCTAAAGCCGAGCCTGCGATGGGCAAATTTATCGCGGTAATTATCAAAATCATGGGCCGCATAATCAATGATCACAATATGGCCGCCAGACATGCAAAGCCGTGCCATTTCGCGGATCGCCTCAAAGGGGTCATCCAGATAATGCAGCACTTGGTGCAAGCTGACTAAATCGGCCGAACCCGCTGGCAGGGGCGCAGATAGTAAATTGCCATGACGCACTGAAATATGATCATGACCGCCTTGGGCCAAATTATGACGCGCCAATTTTAGCATATCCATATTACTATCAATGCCTGTCCCGCGGTTAATACAGGCAGACAAAACACCCAGCATACGGCCCGTCCCCGTGCCCAAATCAACAAGATGCTTAAAGCGGCGCTCTCCGATAAGGGCCGAGAGCTTTGCCTCTACGCCGGCTTGCAAGGCATAATCTTCATCCATTTGACCGCCATCACTAGCCAGTTTAGCAAAATAGCCATTGGCAATTTGCGCGCGCTCTGCGCGAACTTCGGACAGGCGGCGCAGATCAACAGATAGGCGCTCATCATCCTCAGGCAAAAGCTGTAATATGGGTTTAATGAGCGGCGCGATTTCGGGATGGTTACGGCGCAGGCGTGAAAAAACCCAGCTGCCTTCTTTAATGCGCTCGGCAAGGCCCGCCATTTCAAGGCTTTGAACATATTGCGTAATGCGCGGCTGAGATAAGCCTGTAATCTGAACAAGCTCAGATATAGTCAATTCACCGCGCGCCAATAGGGCCATAATCCGCAAGCGCTGCGGATGGCCAAGGGTCTTTAAAGCTGTAACAAGCATATCCATAGCGGCCTTATAGACCAGCTAAAACCATAATGATATAAAAAAATCTTTATATTGTTATAATTGCTTGAATGGTAGAGAGCGAGGCGGGCTTATTGAGGGGCTTAATCAGCCCCCCAGCTCCCCCTAGGCGCCTTGCTGTGACAAAGCTTTCAGGCATGTTTCAATGATTTTATCCTGAACATCTGCGGCCAAATAGCCATGCATAGGCAAAGCCACAATTGTTTTACTCGCCGCAACCGTATTGGGCAGGCCATCAGGACTGATTGGAAAATCTGTATAAGCGGTTTGGGCATGAGTGGGCAATGGATAATAAGAGGCCAGCGGAACGCCCTGCGCTTTCACTATGTCCATAAATCCGTCTCTGTCAGGCACTTCTAGGCAATATTGCGCCCATGTTGAGCGCCCGCCCTCTATCACGGCAGGGGTCGATAAAACATGGCCATCAAAATGGCGGCTATAATAATCTGCCGCGCGGCCGCGCGCGGCAATTTCATCTTCAAAAATGGCAAGCTTTTCTAACAGCACAGCCGCTTGGAGCGTATCAAGACGCGAATTTAGGCCGATCAAGGCATGATCATTAGGAACTGTGCTGCGGCCATGAAAGGCGAGACTGCGAATGCGCGCCTCTATCTCATCATCGCGCACCATAACCGCGCCGCCATCCCCGTAACAGCCCAGCGGCTTGGCAGGGAAAAAGCTGGTGGTCAAAGCATCGGCCCAGTGCAGCGGGCTTTGACCATTAAGACGGCACCCAAAGCCTTGGGCGCAATCAGATATAAGCTTAAGCTGATATTTTTTAGCGCTCTTAGATAGAGCAGGATAATTGGCGGGCTGGCCGAATAGATCAACTGCGATGATCGCGCGCGGGGTCAATTTTTTATCCGCCAATGTCTGCTCAATCGCCAGCTCCAGCGAGCTAGCAGATAATGTGTAAAGCGCGCGGTCAACATCAACAAAAACAGGCGTAGCTCCAATAATAGCAATCGCTTCCGCCGTGGCAGCATATGTAAAAGAGGGGCAAAAAACAGCATCGCCCGCGCCAACATTCATCGCTTTAAGCGCTAAAATGATCGCGTCCGTTCCATTCGCGCAGCCAATCGCAGCCCCCATGCCCTCAAAGCCCGCCAGCTTGCCTTCCAGCTCGCCCACCTCAGGGCCCAATATATACCGCCCATGCGCCAAAACTTGCGCAATACGCTTATCAAGTTTTTCGCGAATACGCGCTTGTTGAGCAGGAAGGTCGATAAAGGGAATTTGCACAGTCAGGCTCCGGCGCTATGATAGTGATGCTCTAATATTAATTTTGAGCCTGTCCTAATCATGTTTTGCGCCAAGCGCAAATCCGCTTAAGCCTATTTGTAATCAAATGGCACAATTTGTGACTTTGCTGCCTTTGATCTGCCTGTAGCAGTGCCGCATAAGCGCGCTTAATCATCAGGATAAAGATCAATCGTTTTAATCACATTTTCTCCGCGGTAGGCATAATAGCGTTCAACCTCATAGCCCCTATCGGCCAGCATTTTAACCACGCTATCTTCGCCCGCCAAATGCGCCACCCCAACAATGGCAAGGCCGTTTTGCCCGCCCTTTTGCAAAAAAGCATCAAAGTCTTGCGCCCAGGCCTGATTACGTATGGTGAGCAGCGCCTCATAAAGCTCTGGCATTTCAGCTTTAAGCGGGGCCACAATTTCGTCCTCTATATAAGCAAGGTTTCCGCGCGCCCATTCCATATTCAGGCGCTGCGTGCGCTCAGCCAGATCTGGCGCCTCAGCCAAGGCACGGCGCAGCATATCCATTTGCACGTGATGAGGCAGCGTCGCCGTGCCGCTCATATGTTCTTCGCTGGTTTCCAAATAGCGAATATATTTACCCGCTAAGCTGGCCCTTTTGTGCAAAATATTATCTGCCCCATGCTCTGGCACAATCCCCGCCTGTGACAGGGTGGCTTGACTTATCGCGCCCGCCGCGCGCCAAGGCTGCATTGCGTCAAAATCTCCTGGCTCTCGCCCTGCATTTAAGGTTGCTGCCAAAAGCAGTTTTTGCTCATAACCATCGAGCTCCCGCGGCAAATTCCGCCCGCCGCTATAATAGCCATATTTTGCAGCCAGAACTTGAATGCGTTTTTGCGCCTCTTCATCTTGATTGGTTTCAAAAAAAACGGTTCCAGACTTCGCCAAAATATCAGCTAAATCAGCGCGCTGCCAATCCAGTCCCTCTGGCAATATATGCACCGCGCCGTAAAGATATAATTGCGCGGCAAGCTCGTCGCCCCCGCCCAAACCACCGCGCGGCGCGCGCACGCGAAAAATGGGCGGGCCATCATTACGCTCTTGCGCCGC
>JALZUP010000352.1 GCA_023301505.1 Robiginitomaculum sp. | reverse complement strand
CCACTCCTTACGACATTATTTTGTATCATCATTGGCAAATGGAAACGTGAGCCAAGAGCTGAGAAAGAAGCTAGCAGGGCACACAAGCGACCAAATGAATGACATTTACACCACTATCGAGACCGAGACTCTTAGAGATGCGGTAAACACTATCACAATCGACCTGTAATGACTAGAGATGGAGAATTGAAAAAGAGGAAGGAACAGGCTCAGACTGAGCATGGTATTATGTTGCTTGAAGAAGAGGCTGTTAATAAGCTTCTTAGGGAGGGAGGTTATCTAGTCGACTGGAAGCCTTCAGCAGATGGTGAGACAGTTTCTAGAGATCAGTACCTAAAGCTATTAGTAGGTGGTAAGTATGGAGATGAGAGGCTAGTGCTTTATCGTAATTTTTGCTTACAAGGCCGTGACTGTATCACCCCGCATAGGGTATATTATGGTCAAAGGTTTGAAATTAGAAGGGTTTTACTAGGGGAGCCGGAAGAAAGTGATAGGGTTGCCGACAAGCTGGGGAGAATGAAAAGCGAAGGCGTTACAGAAGATTTATTCAATCTTGAGGCTCGTCCTTTCGCTTTGTGGCTTATGAGCAATGACCTTGAGAAGAGATTTAAAAAAATGAAAAGGTAATATGGACGATAGATCAGCATTCATTATTGATGGAGAGAGAGAGTATTCGAAGAAAAAAGGAGAGGAAGCTAACCAAATCCAGAAAGCTAAAGAAGGGGCGGTTAATGAGCTTCTTAAGAAGGGAGGTTATCTAGTCGACTGGAAGCCTTCAGCAGATGGCGAGACGGTTTCTAGAGATCAGTACCTAAAGCTATTAGTAGGAGGTAAGTATGGAGATGACAGGCTAGTGCTTTATCGCAAATTTTGTGGGGAATATTTTAACGACTTAGGAGGCAAATTCATAGAACCGGAAGAAGAGGATTACCAGCCAGCTAAAGACCTCTCTCTAACTGATAGAGAAAGAGGATTAGAGGAAGATTGCCGAGCTATAAATAGAGCCGATAAAGATTACCATGGGCACTTTAAGAGTGTCGAATCTTTCGTCGAAAAGAGGCTTTCAGGAATGAGGGAAAAAAGAGTTTCGAGAGATGTTTTTAATAAGGAAGCTCGCCTTTTCGCTGTCTGGCTCATGGAGAAGGATTTAGATGGCAGGAAAAAAAATACTAGAAAACGTTAGGTGGTGTTTTGAATAGTGTTTTTTGCGATATTGGATAGATATGGAACACTCTATAATATGAAAGTTGCCATAATTGGCAGATTTACGCCTGTTCCAGCCTCGGAAGTTGCCATTTCAGCAAGTTACCTTTCTGAAAAGCTGATTTCGAATGTGCTAATCATAGTTCATGGCAACAAACCAGACTACAAAAAACATAAGCGAGCGGGTGGACAATGTAACGGCTCGCTCCGAATGGATAGGAGTAAGCGAAGCAATGCTTCTTTTCCCTCTAGGAAAGACAAAGCTCTATGAGCTTATACAGGCAAACTTGATAAAGTCATGCTGTCTGAAGAAAAAAGGGCAGAGGCAAGGAAAGAGACTAATTTCCTATAGCTCAGTAAATGACTATTTTGCAAAGCTAGCTGAAGAGCAAATGAGTGAAACTCAAATAGAAGGAGGGCAAGGAGTATGAACGCAAAAAGCCCACCTCTAAGAGGCGAGCTTTCTGGTAAATCAGTTCAAAGGGATTCACTAAAAGCTACTCAGAAAGAACCTTGCTCGCAAGAGCTAAAAGCGGAGATTTTAAGAGAACCCAAAAAAGCAGGGGGTTTACTCTTTGAGGTCATAGTCGAAACCCTTTCAAGTGCTATCACGGAAGGGGGGATGTCATGAGCTTAAGGAAGTTTCCAAAAGCCGGCAGTCAGAGACGAATCATTCTTGATGAACTTATAAGCGTAAAAGGTGAGTTTGTCGGTCTCAATTTGCTTATGCGTATAGCGTGTTGCGGTGCGGTTCACTCTCAGATTGATGAGTTACGCAAGCAATACGGAGCCCAGATCATAAACGAGCAAATAGCTCAGAAGAACGGCCGTAGGCATTCAGAGTACAAGCTCGTAAATTGGGGGGAGTTCACAATCAATGATTAAGCTAGTTAACATGGTTAGGGCAATCGACAATCTGGGAGCCAGAGACAAGGCTACCTTGTACGCTCTAGCGAGTTACGCGAACACTCATAAGAAGTACTCAAGCAAGCCTTGCTCTTTTCCGTCTCAAGCTACCCTAATGAAGGCTAGTGGAAACTCTAAGAACTCGATCACAAGAAGCTTAAGCGATCTTTCTGAATTGGGTTTGATCGACGTTTTAAAGTACGCTCGAAAAACCGACTCAGGAGCTACTCACGTTTACGTTTTCAACCTAGAGGCTTTCCCCTCAGAGGGGAAACCCCAGAGAGGGGCTTTCCCCAGTGAGAGCGTAGGCTTTCCCCAGAGAGAGTGTAGGCTTTCCCCTGAGGGGGGAACAAACAGTAAGAACAGTAAGAATCGTAATATAATGCCCAAAAATGATTCTTTGAAGGCTGAAGAGCTTGAACTAGAAACGGAAAGCCAGAGTGAAGAAATAAAACCTGAAGAAGAAATTTATAAAGCTTACCCTAGAAAGGTGGCCAAAACTAACGCTCTCAAAGCAATTAAGAGGGCGCTTAAGTCCAACTCGAAAGAGTACTTACTCGAAAAGGTCAATCTCTATACAAAGAAGGTAGAAAATCAGGAGATGAAGTTTATTCCTCACCCTGCTACTTGGTTTAACGGAGAGAGGTATAACGACGAAGTAGAAGCCGTGAATCAGCCAGAGAAAACTCTAGAAGATTATTACAGAGACCCAAACACCTTTTAAGAATGATCGATACACCTGACATATTAAACGATAGCCTCCCTAACGCGGAAGGCCTAGAAAAGAGCATTTTAAGCTCTATTATTTACGACTCTGACAAATACCTAGACGAGGCGCGAGGAGCTGGCCTTTTAGGGGCTCACTTTTACAAGGCTAGCCATGGCGAATTCTATACGCTATTAGAAGAGCTTTCCAGTGAGGGGAAGCCTATAGAGTTAGGATTCATAACTCAGGAGATGAGAAACCGCGACATACTAGAAAATATGGGTGGGATTGGTAAAGTTGCTGACATAGCATCGAGTGAATTTATCCATGGAAACTTTAGAGCCTATATTGATGAAATACTACAGGCTTACGAAAAGAGAAAAGCCTACTTCTACGGCCTAGAGTTACAGCAAAAGGCAAAGGGCGAGAATGACCATGAAAAGCTACTAGCTTTAGTTGATCGAGGCGCGGATGATTTCGCAGTTAGTATGGGAGAGAGAGAAAGGCCAAAGACGGCCAATGAAGTGATTAAGGAGATCACCGAAGAAATGAGTGACCGATACGAGAATGGCACTAAGGGGCTTCTCTCTACACCATGGCAACCCATGAACCGAGCACTAGAAGGCGGGCTGGCAAGTGGTGAGCTTCATTTCTTTTG
>JALZUP010000351.1 GCA_023301505.1 Robiginitomaculum sp. | reverse complement strand
CGCTGAGTTCATAACACCCATAGCAACAATTGATATTGAGCATCCTAATGAGTTTTTCTTATCATTTGACGATGAGTCCGCCGCCGAAGTGTTTGAAAGATGGTGGCAACATCAAGGATTAAATCATTTTGCCGAATACTTACTAGATAATAAATTAACCGAGAACTAAAATGAAGAATAACCAACTCGACGAAGTACAAGAAACGCTAAAACAAGTACTTGAAAACCAAACACAGATCCTAAAGTACATCGAAGAACAAAAAGCCGAACAAGCCGCTAGAGTAGAAATTCACAACAAAATGATGGCTACATTAGGTAGTTAACTAATTAAGAAAGAGAAAAATGATTACAAAAGCAGATTTGCAAAAATGCCAGACGAGCGTATCGCCAGAAGTAGATAGAACTTATGTGATTGGAGTAGATAGTTGCCCTACGCAAGTAAACATCACGTTAATCTCTTTTAACGAAGAGTTCCCAGAACAGTCTTACCTCCATGATTCTTGGGAATGCTCTCAAGAGTCGTGCCTACGCGATTTACCTGACCTAGTTCGACACAAAGAAGTGGAGATGGTTGCGATTGATATCGGACCAGAGAGATTGTTTTCAGAGAAATTGGCTGAAATTCTTCCCTGCGACACGCTGCTAGTTAATTACAGGGGCGAAGGAGAGAAGAATTTAGTTGATGGAATTCTCTCGGTTGATCGAACCGAGGCATTGGAGGCCACTTTCGACGTAATCAAAGACCAAAACATCCAAATGCCTAATGATTGCAAGAAAATATTCCATAATCATTGGGCGGATCAAATGACATCAATGACTCGTAAATGGTTCTACACTAGAAAAACATATACGTCAGATGAACCTGATTTCGCGATACATTCGTTGACTTTCGCACTTTTGGCGGCGAATGAGATCAAACAACGGCAAAAAGCTTAGGTAGTTAAAATGGATGACAACAACATAGTGTGGGTAATGTTACTAAGTGCAATTACTTACGCGATTATTTACTGGTAGAAACTTAACAACCCTAGACAACAATAACTGTTGTCTTATTTTCAATATGGATGATGAATGAGTATATTTGACGAGCGAATTAACTACAAACCTTTCGAGTACCCGGCTTGCGAGGGTTTCGTTAAAGCAATTCAAGGAAGTTATTGGGTTGTCGACGAGTTCAACTTCTCCAAAGATGTCACGGACTATAACACCAAGTTGGATGTGGCTGAGCGAGATTGTATCAAAAAAAGCATGTTGGCAATCTCTCAAATTGAGGTTTCAGTTAAGAAATTCTGGGGATGCCTTCACGACAGGTTACCTAAGCCGGAGTTCAACGCAGTGGGTGCTGCTTTTTCAGAGAGTGAACTGAGACATAGTGAGGCATACAGTAAATTACTAGAGGTCTTAGGGCTTAACGGGCAGTTTGAGAAGATCTTCGGAATCCCGTGCATTATTGGCAGGGTGAACTACCTAAAGAAATACCAGACGTACCTTAAAGACGAAGATCCTCGTAAGTTTTTGAAGGCCCTGATCCTATTTTCACTGTTTGTTGAGAACGTATCACTCTTCAGTCAGTTCTTCATCATCTCCAATTTCAAAAAACACAAGAACTTGTTTGAGGATATTTCTTCGGTGGTAAATGCTAGTGCTTCCGAAGAACAACTTCACGCAGAGTTCGGAATTTACCTAGTCAACCAGATTAGGGAGGAATTTCCAGATTTATGGGACGCAAGCCTTAGACAGTCCATTAAGAACTTCGCACAAAAAGCATATGAGTGTGAATGCAAGGTAATTGACTGGATTCTGGCAAAGCCCTGCTTCATTAAAAAGGGGCTAGCGAAGGATTTCCTAAAACACCGATTTAACGACTCTCTAGGTAAAATTGGAATTGACCCAATTTTCACAGTTAGGAACCCTGATGAGTTCCAATGGTACACTGAGCAACTATTGACAAGCACACACGGGGATTTCTTTGTCTCCAGACCTTCCACTTACAGCATGAACAATAAGAGCTTCTCAGCAGAAGATCTATTTTAAATAAAGGATGAATATGAGTTTTGAATGGGCAAACAAGCCAAGCAGAGATTTTTTAGTAGACTACTTCAAAGAAGGCGAGACAGTAGAGTCGCGAGTGCGAGATATCGCTGATAGAGCACAATCAATCCTAGGAATTACTGGTTTCTCGGACAAGTTCTACGACTACATGAGCCGAGGGTACTTTAGCCTATCTAGTCCTGTTTGGTCTAATTTCGGGCGAGAAAGAGGTTGCCCTATTAGTTGTTTCGGTCAGTATATCGCCGACTCTTGTGAGGACATCATGGACAGTGTTTCCGAGGCTTCCATGATGACTAAACTTGGCGGAGGCACCTCAGGCTATTTCGGAGCTATCCGACCAGAGGGCTCTGAAATTTCAGCAGGCGGTGAGTCGGACGGACCTGCTTCTTTTTGTAGACTATTCGATACCGTGTCAGACGTTTGGAAGCAGTCACAAGTTCGTCGTGGAAGTTTCGCCGCATACCTACCAATTGAACATCCCGACGTATCTAAGTTCATAAACATGCGGCATCCCGGAGATCTTATCCAAAAAGTCTTCCCTGCGGTAACAATCACTGACGATTGGATGCAGTCCATGATCGATGGTGATAAGGGTAAGAGAGAACTATGGGCAAGTGTTTTAAAATCAAGAACAGAAACCGGGACACCGTATATCATGTTCTCCGACAACGTGAACAATAAACTACCTGAATGGTATGTTGATAACCAGTTAGATGTTAGCGCTAGCAATCTTTGTGTGGCACCCGAGACGCTAATCCTAACCGATGCAGGCTATCAAGTTATTTCAACTTTGGAGAATCACGAAGTTTCTGTTTGGAATGGCGAAGAATGGTCTGGGGTCACGGTTCGAAAGACTGGTACAGACGTTAAGTTGAGTCGTGTCACTTTCTCAGACGGCAGTAGCATCGATTGCACACCAGAGCATAAGTTTTATATTCAAAACGAATACGGAAAGAAATCCACTGAGACCAGAACGAACGAACTAGTAGTGGGAGATAAGTTAGAGAAGTTCAAATTACCCTCAGATGTTGATCTGGATTATCCTGATCTAAAACACGCATACGACTTAGGTTTTTACGCCGGAGATGGGAATGAGGGGTATGATTTCTCTTGGGTCTATGGGGAAAAGGCCGATGTTGTTCCTAGGTTGACATTAGGAAGAGTGTCTGATAAATTCAGTAAGTACGGTCGCAAGAAATGGCACCACGGTCCTATTGAAGTTAAGTATGCTGTCCCTCTAAGTTCCAACGTTTCTTCCAGACTTGATTGGTTGGCTGGGTTACTTGATGCAGATGGATGCGTCCTTGCTTCAGACAACTGCGATAACATTCAAATTTGCAGTGTGCAATACCAATTCTTGCATGACATTAAGTTAATGTTACAAGAAATGGGCGTTTCGTCTACATTAACGTTTCGAAGAGCGGCTGGACAATACGAACTACCTAAGAACGACGGATCGGGCGAAAACGGATTATATGATTGCAATGAGATTTGGTTACTGTGTATTAACGGTTACGGGGTTAAGCGACTCGTTGAATTAGGCATTAAGTTTTCTAGACTCCAATTAAAGGAGCAAAACCCGCAAAGAGATGCTAGTAGGTTCGTTACAGTGGTGTCCGTCGAAGATACGGGAAGAGTGTCAGATACGTATTGTGCCACTGAACCTAAGCGAGGTAAATTAATTTTTAACGGTGTTCTGACTGGAAACTGTAGTGAAATCCTCTTATCTAGCGATGAGAACCATTCATTTGTGTGCTGCCTATCATCCATCAACGTAAAGCACTGGGATGAGATCAAAAATACAGATGCCATCGAAGTACTGGTCTACTTCCTAGACGCAGTACTTACAGAATTTATCGATAAAGCATCTGAAATACCGTTCATGGAAAAATCAGTAAATTTTGCTAAGCGAGAAAGGGCAATCGGAGTAGGGATTTTAGGGTGGCATACGTATTTACAAGACAACATGATTCCTTTCGAAACACTTCAAGCGGAAGCAAAAAACTTAGAAATCATCAGAGGGTTAGCAGAGCAGTCTCACGCCGCTAGTGAGAAAATGGCGAAAGAGTTTGGCGAACCTCCCTTACTGGAAGGGCGCGGTCGCCGACATAGCTTCACTAACGCATTAGCACCTACAACATCTAGTAGTTGGATCTTGGGTCAGGTGTCTCAGTCGATTGAGTTGTTCCGATCTAACTACTATGTCAAGAATTTGGCAAAAGGCAGATTCTCCTTCAGAAACCCTAAACTTCAAGAAGTCTTAGAAGAAAAAGGGAAAAACACACCGGAGGTTTGGCAGTCCATTCTAGAGCACGACGGATCGGTCCAACACCTTACCAACGTGTTGGATGAGCATGAGCGTGAAGTGTTCAAGACGTTCAAAGAGACTTCTCAGATGTCTGTAATCAAACAAGCCGCCGTCCGACAACAGTTCCTAGATCAAGGCCAGAGCCTAAACATCCTGATCGATCCAGAAACTCCCGTCAAAGATATTAACAAATTACATATCGAAGCATGGAAACTAGGTATCTCTTGCTTGTATTACCAACACAGTATTAACGCTAGCCAAGAAGCCATTCGAAATATGTTGTCTTGCTCTACTTGTGAAGGATAAGATGGTACAATTAGGAATAGAACTATTTGAATGGGAAGACCTACCAGAACACTTAAAGAAGTGTACATATTGGATGGTTGTACCTAAAGACTTAGATTGCTTTGATGGATCGGACTATGAGATCGCTTATGTAAACCATAATGATGATTGGCACGTAGTTCAAGTCGGCGAAGCAAAGAAAAGACCTTTAACAGATTTCTGGTTTGCTTATCAAATCGGATTACCACAAACTTAGGAGACTAGGATGAGACCAATAGAGCAGATAGTGGCGTTTAATAACGTCGCTTGTTGCCCGGAGACTAACGATGTTTCTACTGAAGACTTTGCGGTAACTAAGAAAGAGGCCATCCGAGCGTACCAAGGCTGGATTTTCTGCCATGCTAGAGGTGGGTTAGATTTCTACGAAGACCCTGATCATTATTATTACTGCGAGTTGTGTAGAAATGAGTTAATAGAGCACAGAGAGATAGTCAAAAAACTATTAGGAGAATCAGATGGAAAAGATTTATGAGTTTTGCTGGAGCCACTACGTCTCTGACCAGATGAGATTCCTTAAAGGACCTGAAGTGCCTGATTGGGACGAGTTCTGTAATTCATTGATTCCCGCAGCCGCTAGAGCAGTACTCAACCAAGAGGAGCGATCAGATTACCTAGGTTGGTCTGATATAAACGAAGAGGTATTCGCTTTAATACTCCTGAAAGGCTACGAAGAGATAGGAATCGAGAACTATTACAGCCCTATGGGTTTTCTTGACCCTAGTCAGTCAAACCTGATCCCAGAAGAAACGCTAAAAGAAATGATCAAAATAAATGATGACTACGATTTGCGTAAGAAAGAAGAAGCCGAGGAAAAAGAAAGACTATTACTAGAAACGTATTGGGACAACGCTTCTAATACCGTATATGAGATGGAGGATTTACAATGAGTTTAATTGATGGCGGGAATTATTGTAAAATCACTATTACAACAAAAGACGGTCAGGAAATAATTCTAAACACTAGTGGTGTGACATTGGAGAAACAGACTAATTACGAAGACGTAACATCCTGTGGTAGTTCTATTGTTTCTAAGTTTAAAACTTCCGAAGAATTTACAATTAGCGGTTACTTAATTCCTTACTGTGAGCCGCTAACAAAGAAACCAAGTCTACTAAAAAGACTATTAGGTAAATTTATTTAGAGATAATTAATTATTTCTGTTAACGTCTTGGCGGCTA
>JALZUP010000350.1 GCA_023301505.1 Robiginitomaculum sp. | reverse complement strand
ATTAAAATCGCGATGACCCTGACGTGTTATTTGAACACCCGCCACATCATCTGGCGCGCGGTCTGGGAAGTTGACATTAAGAACCACATTTTTCGGCCAGCCCGCAGCTAGCAATCGTTTAACAAGATCGGGGCCGTGCTCAATCACTGTCTCCCAAGGCAAGCTATGCACGCCTTGAAATCCCTTAGCCAATGAGAGCGCAATAGATGGCACGCCCATTTGCATACCTTGTAGCGCGCCCGCCACTGTGCCTGAAAAAGTCACATCCTCGGCCATATTTTGCCCGCGATTAACTCCAGAGAGAATTAAATCAGGCGGATTATCAGCCAACACATCGCGCAGCCCTAAAATCACACTATCCGTCGGCGTTCCTGTGACGGCATAGACTTTGTCTTCAAGCTTTTTACATTGCACCGGATTATGCAAAGACACCCCGCGTGAGGCCGCTGATTGCTCGCTCTCAGGCGCGACAACCCAAACATCATCTGATAGCTGTAATGCGATTTCGCGTAAAACGCCCATGCCCCTAGCCCGCACGCCATCATCATTTGTCAGTAGAATTCTCATTCAAGCAGCTCCGCTCATATTGGCAGGGATTAAGGCCTATCGCTTTATTTAATAAGTGTCACACCACCCATATAAGGCAATAGCGCATCTGGCACAGTAATACTGCCATCCGCATTTTGATAATTTTCCAAAATGGCGACTAATGTACGCCCAACCGCAAGACCAGACCCATTAAGCGTATGCACGAAGCGATTATCTTTCTCGGCATATTTATAGCGCGCATTCATGCGGCGGGCCTGAAAATCACCGCAATTAGAGCAAGAGCTAATCTCGCGGTACGTGTCTTGGCTCGGTAGCCAGACCTCAATGTCAAATGTACGGCGCGCGCCAAAGCCTAAATCACCCGTGCAAAGCTCTACGACTCGGTAAGGCAGTTTAAGCCGCTTTAAAACCTCTTCGGCGCAGCCTAGCATACGCTTATGCTCTGCCTCGCTCTGCTCAGGTTTCACAATAGAGACAAGCTCGACTTTGTTAAATTGGTGCTGGCGGATCATGCCCTTTGTATCGCGCCCCGCGCTCCCCGCCTCGCTACGAAAACAAGGTGTATGGGCGGTCATGCGGCGCGGTAGGCTATCCGCGTCTAGGATGCTCTCGCGCACAATATTAGTCAGGCTAACTTCGGCGGTTGGGATAAGGTAATGATCTCCTGTCGTTTTATAGAGATCTTCCTCAAATTTTGGCAATTGCCCCGTGCCATAAAGCGCCTTGTCCCATACTAAAAATGGCGGCGTTGTCTCGGTATATCCATTCTCGCCCGTCTGCAAATCCAGCATAAAGGCCGCCAAGGCGCGGTCTAGCCGCGATAGAGCGCCAGATAGCACAACAAAGCGCGCCCCGCTCATTTTCGCGGCGGCTTCGAAATCCATCATCCCCAAAGCTTCACCAAGGTCGGCGTGGTCTTTGGGCTTAAAGTCAAAATTTTTGGGCGTGCCATGCTTATGAAGCTCGACATTGCTGTCCTCATCTTCGCCTTCGGGAACGTCGGCAAATGGCACATTTGGCAGCCCTGCCAGCCTGTCTTGCAAGATGGTTTTTTCGCTCTCCACCTGCGCGCCCATAGCGGCGATTACATTCTTTGCGCCCGCGACTTCTTGTTTAAGACGCTCAGCCTCTTCCTTATCGCCCTTGGCCATAGCCGCGCCGATAAGTTTAGAAGATTTATTACGCGCCGCTTCCGCCTCTTGAACCACTTGGCCTGCCTTACGGATAAGCGCGTCTTGGTCGAGAATTTTCTTAGATTGCGGCTCCAGACCGCGCTTGGCCCATAGCTGGTCAAAAAGGTCAGGATTATCGCGTAGGGCTTTAATATCGTGCATGGCTCATATCTCTTGCTAATCTATCGCACGCTATAGCGAGCAGCGCCGCTGGGGTAAAGCGGGGATTAGGATGGTTCGCGCTCTTCATCCTGCTTTTTTTCAATCAAATAGACACATAAAATAGAAATTTCATAAAGCAGGTAAATCGCCCCGCCTAGCATAAGCTGAGATATCGGGTCTGGCGGAGTCGCAAAGGCGGCAAAGAGGAAAATACCAACCAGTGCATAGCGCCGGCCAGACCTAAGCGCGTCCACGCCAAAAATTCCCGCGCGCGCCATAAGTGTCAAAATCACTGGCAGTTGAAAGGATAAACCAAAAGCTACAAAAAGCGTCATGGCGAGGGAAAGATATTCTTCGATTTTAGGCAAAAGCACCGCCGTACTGCCATTTTGAAAGCCTTGCTGTTGGGTAAGGCCAAACTCAATAACGAACGGAAAAATGAACTTAAACACCAAGAGTGCGCCCATGAAAAACAGAAGCGGAGACGCGATTAAATAGGGTAAAAAGGCGGCTCTTTCATTCTTATAAAGCCCCGGCGCGATGAAACCATAAAGCTGATAAGCGATAATTGGAAAAGACAGCACAAGCCCGCCAAAGACGCCCACTTTTAGCTTGGCAAAGAAAAAGCCTAGCACCTGCGTGTAAATTAAATTCGTCTCCGCCGCGGGCAGCCCATTTGCGGAGCGCCCTGCATTATAGCGCTCCACCGCCAGCTCAAAAGGCTGAATGAGCATATCAAAAATAGGCCGAACAAAGATAAAACTGATGACCGAGCAAATAATCAGCGCCGCAAAGCTCACAATAAGGCGTGAGCGTAGCTCTTTGAGATGCTCTAGCAGCGGGGCGCGGCTGGAATCCATATCTGCTTCATCAATAGCATAAGGGTCCTCGCCATATTTTTTGGCCAGTTCTGCCTGTTCTTTTTTCAAAAGCGCCTTATCCGCTTTTTCTTTATCAGCTTGCGGCCCAATCTTTGGCTTACCCATTTTTGCTATCTCCTGCTTTAGGATCAACAGCTGACTGAGGTGATGTCTGTGATGGTGTGTCTGAGGACGTGGCCGCTTTGCGCGGATGTTCTAACGCAACACTATCGCGAATGTCTCCATCAAGCTCCATCATTTCATCGTCAAAGGCCATGTCTTTAAGTTCTGCGATGCGGTCTAGGCTTTTAAGATCATCAATCTCTTTGCGCAGTTCCGCAATCTCAGCTTCGCGGCCCATCTCATCAAAGGCATCTTTAAAGTCTTGCCCCATCGCCTTGATTTTACCGACAAATTGACCAACTTGCCGCATCATTTTAGGCATGTCTTCAGGGCCAATGACTATAATCATTAGCACGGCCAGCAAGAGCATTTCTGATAAGCCAATGGATGGCAACATGGCGCGGTCCTCTCGAACCGCAAGCAAGGCCTCTGTTTAAAACAGCCCTACGGTACGGCCCTAAATAGCAGCCTATTTTTCTTTTGGCGGAGTGACGTCAATGGCCTCGTCAGCAGCATCTTTCACATCGTCAATTGGCTCTTTCAGCCCCTTACGAAATGACGTTATGCCCTTGGCCACATCTCCCATGATAGCCGATATCTTGCCGCGTCCACCAAAAACAATGAGGACGAGGATTGCAACTAAAAGCAACTGTAATGGGCCCGGTGCCATATTATACTCCAATTTATTTAAACTATAGATAGCCGCTGTTCGCACGCGCAGCAAGAGGACATTATCAGGTTAAGCGCTTAAGCCGCAGATGGAAGCTGTTCCAACATAGGCTAAAACAAAGCTTATTCATCCACAAGCGGGCTATCATCATCTTGCATGAAATCCATGACAAATTCTGGATCTTCTTCATCCTCAATTGGATCTTCGTCAATATCCAGACTGATTTGCGGGGATGGCACTTCAAAATCTTTCGGCAAGCGCGCATCTAAAAGCCCTGCCGCCTTCAAGTCTTCATGCCCTGGAAGGTCGCTAATTTGCTCTAGGTTGAAATGCGCCAAAAAACCCTCGCTCGTGCCATAGGTCACAGGCCGCCCTGGCGTGCGCCGCCGCCCGCGCAAACGCGCCCATCCCAGCTCCATCAACACATCAAGCGTGCCGCGAGACACGGCCACGCCGCGAATATCTTCGATTTCAGCGCGCGTAACAGGTTGATGATAGGCAATAATAGCAAGCGTTTCTAAGGCCGCTTTGGACAATTTACGCGGCGCCTCTTTAATGTCTGTCAAATGCGGCTCTAGATCAGGCGCAGTTTGAAAGCGCCACCGCCCCGCCACATTGACCAAATTCATCCCGCGTCCCGCATAATCGCGCTGTAGACGCGCCAATAAAACACCAACATCAATATCGCTATCATCCGTGTCATTGGCATCACCGGAATCATCAGCATCAGGCTCTAGGCTCTCGCCTTGTGCCTTAGCCAGACGCTCGCGCAATGTTCGCACATCAATTGGCTCAACAGCGGCAAAGAGCAAAGCTTCGAGCAAACGCAGCTGCGCATCTAATTGCGCATCTTCAGGCGTGCCCTCGCCTTTTTGAATAAGACGTTCGGACAGACGAATAACATCCTGCTCCATGCCTTGAACGGCCTTTTCAACACGGCCAGTCTTTTTCTCGCTCATAATCGGACTCCCCCGCTTTCTATAATCATTTAATTATCATCCGCATCGCCTTGTGGCGGCTCGCCCTTATCAGAGCGCGCGCGTAAAAAAATCGGGCCAAATTCCTGCATTTGGCGAATGTCTACCACGCCCTCTTTCGCAAGCTCTAGGCTTGCCAGAAGCGAGCTAGCTAAAATAGAGCGGCGCGGGACATCCTTATCGCCCGACTTAACGCTTTGCGGTATGAGGTCGGTCAGTGACATCCATTCTAGATTAACCCCCACAGCGCGGGCCAAACGCGAGCGCGCATCTTCAAGCGCCATAACAAGCGGCCGTGACAGACGCACATGACGCATAGCGGATTTAGACCGAATTTCGGAATAGGCGCGCATAATGTCGAAAATTTCTGCCTTATAAAGCGGCGTCGTGCGGCTGCGCAGTCCCTCTGGCGCGCCGCGCGTAAATATGTTTTGGCCCGTTATAGGCAATTCATGCAAATGGGTAGCCGCTTGGCGCATGGCATCAAGGCGCTGTAAGCGAAACGCCAAATGCGCTGCCATTTGTTCTTCAGGCAGCTCCGCATCAGGCTCAACATCGCGCGGTAATATCAGGCGTGATTTAAGATAGGCGAGCCAAGAGGCCATGACCAAATAATCAGCCGCTAGCTCAATGCGCAAATCCTGCGCCGCTTTGATAAAGGCAATATATTGCTCGGCCAATTCTAGAATGGATAAGCGCGCCACATCGACTTTTTGTTTGCGCGCCAGCTCTAATAATAAATGGAGCGGGCCTTCATAGCCGTCAATGTCGAGTATAAGAGCGTCGCCGCTCTCATAGGCATCATCGACCGCCTCAAACTTTAGGTCTTGCTGGAATTCATCATCGCTCATGCAGCTGCATCGCATAAGCCAAGCAAGCTGTCTAGCTCTGCAAGGCCAGCTTTGGCGTCAAATTCTTCCGCTTCCCCCGCTAAAAGCTGAGCATTTTGCGCGCGCTCTAAGCCCCGCCCCTGCAAACGCCCTGCACCAGCGGCGATCTTTTCCATGCTGGCCATATCGCCATTGCAATGCAGCCCAATATCACAGCCTGCCGCCAAAGCCCGCGCCGTCAGATCACGCAAATCCCCCGCCCAGCTATGGCCCGTATGTAGCGCCTTCATATCCAGATCATCGGTCATCACAAGACCGTCATAGCCCAGCTCCGCGCGCACCAGCTCATCCATCGCCTTTTTTGACAATGTCACAGGCAGTTGCGCATCAATAGCGCTTAGCACCACATGGGCCGTCATTGCCATGGGCGCATCGGCCAGCAGTTGAAATGGGATATAATCACTGGCCGCCATCTCGGCTGGGCTGGCTTTGATAATCGGCAGGGCTTTATGGCTGTCCACATCGGCGCGGCCATGACCCGGAATATGTTTAATCACAGGCGCAACCCCGCCCGCTGTCAGCCCCGCCATACAGGCATGGGCCATATCAACCATAGGCACAGGCATGTCAGCAAAGGCGCGGTCAGAAATAATCAAATCCGCATCTGGCACAGGCAAATCTAAGACAGGCGCGCAATTGGCATTAATGCCCAGCGTTTTAAGCTCATGCGCAATCAGGCGAAAGTTAAGCCATATAGCTTGCAACGCCGCGGATTTATTCACGCGGTAAAGCTCGCCAAAGCGGCTTGCAGCGGGCGCCTCGCGCCAGATAGGGCTTCTCAGGCGCTGCACACGCCCGCCCTCTTGGTCTATAAAAATCAAAGCATCGCGGGAAACACAAGCGCGCAAATCACGGCAAAGCCGCTTCAATTGAGCGGGATTATCGACATTGCGGGCAAAAAGGATAAAAGCCCAAGGATCGCTTTGCCGAAAAAAATCTCGTTCTTGGTCGGTCAGAACTGTGCCTGACAAGCCGAAAATAACGGCGCGCGGCGCCATTATTTTTGCACAACAATGCAGTCTTGGCTGCGCGATTTCAGGCGCGTGCAAAAGCTAGTCGCCGAATTTTTATCAGCAAAGCCAGATACGCGCAGACGATGCCAGACGCCGCGATCACCCAAATCAGCTCGTTTAATATCGGCGAATAAGCCAGCAGGAATCAAATCGCCTAGACTACTATTCAGATTAACCCAGCCCTCACTCGCCTCATCGGCAGTTCTTAATGAGGCCACCTGAACGACATAATCACTATTACCTATGCCGACAGCGCCAATAGTTGGCGCGGCTGGGCGGGACGGAGTTGGACTTGGCCGAGCTGGGGTTGGCGCAGCAGGTCTTGGAGACGGAACTGCTGGCCTTGGAACTGCTGGCCTTGGAGCGGTTTCCGGCTTTTTCACAATCACAGTCGCAGCATTGATATTAGGCTCTACGCGCAAAGGCTCTTCGGGCACCGGGGCAAGCACGACATCTTCCGCGCGGCTATCCCCGCTCACAACATCATAGACGGTTTTATCTTGGTTAGGTGTCTGGGCCCCGCCCGGATTTTCAGGCGTCGATTTATAAGGCGACGTATCAGCCAAAATACGCGGCGGATCATTCGGCCCGCGCGTCCCCGGCCCATAAGCCTTTAAAAGACCAATCGCGATGATCAGCAAAAACACAAAGGCCCCTGCCAAAAGAAACATAGCGCGCCGCGAACTCGCCTCGCGCACATCAAAGGCATCCTCCTCTAAAACAGGAGAATATATATCGCCATTTGCGACAGGTTTGATATGTGGCTCTGATGTCATGTTCCATCCTAAAGACTTATCTTGGCCTGAGCTAAAAGCGAATCACCGCTTCCGCACCAAGAATATGGGCACTTTATGAGTGTTTATCAATTAACAGTCAGTGAATCGTCAAAGTTTCGCCATTGCTATCGCGATTTCAGCAGGGTTTACAAAAGCGCTTACAAATAACCCGTTACAGAAAAGAGCTTGCGGTGCTCGGCCACGGCGAATTGATCTGTCATGGCGGCAATATAATCGCAAATGACACGGGCTGTGCGCGCTTCATGCGGGCCATCACAGCGGGCCTGCACATCTGTCGGCAACAGATTTGGGTTGTCGATAAATAGCTCAAACAGCTCTTTAACCACGCGGCCCGCCTGCCCCATCATCCGGTTGACCTTGTAGTGATGATACATATTTTCAAACAAGAATTTACGCAGCGGGGCTTCGCGTTTTTTGAAATCTTCAGAAAAGGCAATCACGGGGCGATCCAATTCACGAACCTCCTGCGCGCTTTGCGGAGCAAGTTCTGTCAGCCGCTTACGGCTCTCCGCCAGAACGTCGGCCACCATAATGCCAATCAGATCGCGCACAGCTTCATGTATTAGGCGATCTCTGCCCAGATTAGGATAGCGGCGGCGCACATCTTCAAATGTTTGCGCGACCAATGGAACTTGGCCTTCAATATCTTCAATGGTGAATAAGCCAGCCCGCAAGCCATCATCAATATCGTGATTATTATAGGCAATATCATCGGCAAGCGCAGCTACTTGCGCCTCTGGGCCGGCAAATGTGTGCAACTCCAAACGCTGCCAATCCTCTAAGGCTGTCAGCGCCCATGGAAGATTAGCCTCATCGCCCGCAGTGGTAATGAGCGGGCCATTATGCTTGGCAATACCTTCCAGCGTTTCCCATGTCAGGTTCAGCCCATCAAATTCGGCATAGCGCCCCTCTAGCTTTTCAATAATGCGCAAGGTCTGCGCATTATGGTCAAAGCCTCCATAAGGCTGCATGAGTTTTTGCAAAGCGTCTTCACCCGAATGACCAAAAGGCGGATGGCCCAAATCATGAGCCAAGGCCAGACATTCGGCCAAGTCCTCATCCACGCCCAATACGCGGGCAATAGAGCGAGCAATTTGGGCAACTTCCAAAGAATGGGTTAAGCGCGTGCGGTAATAATCACCTTCATGGGCGACAAAAACCTGTGTTTTACCCTTAAGGCGGCGAAACGCCGAGCTGTGAATGATGCGGTCTTTATCGCGTTGAAACGGGCTCCGCTCAGAGCCGCTAGGCTGCTCAATACGGCGGCCTCGCGCCTTGGCTGGGTCACTGGCATAGAGGGCGCGCGGCGCAATAGGAGAAAATTCCGTAGTTAGTTTTGTCACTCTAGCCTGTTCCTACTTTGATTAATCTTGCAAACTCCCTATATAGGAAGTCTAAACAAGAGCCTAGCGCCTATATAGTTTTTGCGCCAACCTTTGAGAACCATGATTTATGAGTGATATAGCGACATTAAATAGCGACCTCCCCGTCACCTTGTCTGCCTCTGCGGCCAAGCAGATCAATAAGATTATGGCCAAGCAAGGCGTGGATAAATATTTGCGCGTGGCCGTTAATGGCGGCGGCTGCTCTGGCTTTCAATATGATTTTGACTTTGCCGATACGCCCCAAGATGATGATCTTAT
Source organism: Robiginitomaculum sp. (assembly GCA_023301505.1). Classification (GTDB taxonomy): domain Bacteria; phylum Pseudomonadota; class Alphaproteobacteria; order Caulobacterales; family Maricaulaceae; genus Robiginitomaculum. Next base: position 5,394 of record JALZUP010000350.1, on the reverse strand, counting down.
CATTGAGCGCGACGGCGCGAGAGTTCTAATTGATGAAATGAGCCTTGAATTTATCTCGGGCAGCGAGATTGATTATGTGAATGAGCTAATTGGCGCAGCCTTTAAAATCCATAACCCCAATGCGACGGCTAGCTGTGGCTGCGGAACAAGTTTTTCGATTTAGGTCCGCAAGTTCAAGTTTGAGTTCAGACTCAAGCTCAAGTTCAGGCCTATTCAAAGCGCCGCCCGCCAACAATTCTGTCTCCAACTTCGCTGGCCAGATCCACATCTGCGGGCACTAAATCCAATTTTCGTAGCTCTTTGGGCTTCACCCATTTAATCTGCTGTCCCTCTTGGGGGCGGGCAATGCCGTCCCATTGGCGGCATAGATAGAGCGGCATAATCAGGTGAAAATCGGGATAGGCATAAGATGTAAAAGAAAAGGGCTGCAGGCAATGTTCGCAAGGCTCAATACGCAGCTCCTCATAAAGCTCTCGGCACAGCGCGGCTTCTGGCGTCTCGCCCAGTTCTACCTTGCCGCCGGGAAATTCCCATTGTCCTGCATGCGGCCCGCCTTTAGGGCGCTGCGCCATAAGCACACGTCCATCGGCGTCGAGTATAACTGCCGCCACAACTAATAGAGTTTTCTTATTTTTTTCAGACACTTAACGAAGATACCTTATATAATTAGCTGCATATGTTTAGCTGCGGTAATCGGCATTAATATCAATATAGCCATGCGTAAGATCACAGCTCCAAATAGTTGCTTTGCCCGTGCCCAATCCCAGATCAACACCAATCTCGATCTCATCTTGTTTCATATAGGCACTGCCCGCCTCTTCCGTATAGCTTTCAGAAGGCTCGCCATTTTCTGCCAGTAAATGCGGGCCAATATGAATCGTTAGAAGGTCGCGCTCAGCAGGCTCCCCCGCCTTACCAACTGCCATAATAATCCGCCCCCAATTTGCATCTTCTCCTGCAATGGCTGTTTTCACCAAAGGCGAATTGGCAATAGACAGGCCAATGCGGTGGGCGCTGTAATCGCTCACCGCGCCGCTAATTTTAATCGTGATAAATTTGCTCGCCCCCTCGCCGTCTTTGACCACTTGCAGCGCCAAATCTTGCATGAGCTCGGATAATGCCGTTTTAAAACCATCCGCGCGCGGATCATTAGCATCGGTGATAGCCTTATGCCCCGCCGCCCCGCTCGCGGCGAGCATTACCGTATCAGATGTAGACGTATCGCTATCGACTGTAATGGCGTTAAAACTCGTGCGGGTGAGATCGCCCAGCATGTCTTGTAAGGCATTTTGCGCAATATTAGCATCCGTCGCCATATAGCCCAGCATCGTCGCCATATCTGGCGCGATCATACCGCTTCCCTTGACAATGCCATTAATCGTGACCTGCACGCCATCAATTTGCGCGTGATAGCTTGCCCCCTTAGGATAGGTATCCGTCGTCATAATGGCGCGCGCAGCTTGCTCCCAGCCATCCGCCGTCATGGTCTTGGCCATATTTGGAAATTGCTCGACAACTTTGGACGCGTCCAGCACTTCGCCAATAACGCCTGTCGAGGCGGTAAACACGCCTTCTGGCTTGCCGCCAAAAATAGCGGCGAGCCCTTGCGCCGTTTCTCGCACAGCATCGCGTCCCTTTTGCCCCGTAAAAACATTGGCCGTGCCAGAATTCACAACAATCAGGCGCGGGCTATCCCCCGCCTCTACGCCCAGCGCCGCACGTGACCAATCAACAGGCGCGCCTGGGCATTTATTCTTTGTGAAAACACCAGCAACCGCCGTTCCCGGCGCGCAGCGCAGAACCCAAATATCCGTGCGTCCCTGATAGCGCAAGCCTGCCTCGGCAACGGCCATATCAAATCCAGCAATAGGCTGTAATCTTGGAAAAGATTTCGGCGCGAAAGGAGAAGTTTTATAAGTCATGATTAGCTCTTAATAGGATAAAACACGCTGTTAACATCCTGAAATTATTATTTATTTAAATTTACCGCAACAAGGTCGCTGTTTATGGCTCAGCATTGTCGTCATCTGGACCTTCAACATCTGAACTTTCACCATCTGGCCTATCAACACCTTGTGCATCAACACCTTGCGCACCCTCAACAAGAATTTCCACCTCAGCGCCCCCGCGTAAATCATCAAGCAAGCCCTTAATTGCATCATAGGTCATATAGTTGATAATTTCATCGCGCATATCATCAAAGCTAAGCTGCCGAGCGGGGCGGCGATCCGTGACGCTCACAATATGCCAGCCAAATTCAGTCTCAAAAGGCGGTGAGGTTTCCCCCACGCCCAGTGCAAAAACAACGTCAGAAAAATCTGGCGTCATAACGCCTGCCTGAAAATAACCCAGATCACCGCCATCCAGCCGTGTTCCGCGATCAATCGACACTTCATAGGCCAGTGTAGCCAGTGACTCGCCCTCATCCAAACGCTTGGCCACCGATTCGGCCTCGGCCTTTGTTGCCACGAGAATATGAGACGCATTCACCTCATCACCGCGCTCACGCAGCGCTATTTGCGCCTCATAAAGCTTCCGTGCTTCCTCTTCAGTTACCTCGGCTGCCAAATGCTCTTCGACTAATATATTGCCCAAAATTCGCTCCCGCGAAATTGCAATACGGCGGCGCGAATCGGGCCTTAAGGATAGCCCTTCATCCTCGGCTGAAAGCGCAAGCAATCGCTGATCGATAAGCTCGTCTAAAACGCCATTATAAGCCTCATCATCAACTGAGAGCGCTTCGCCCGCCAGCAAGATGCCCTGCTCTATGGCCATGCGGTTCACATCCGTGTCGTAAAGATAGCTACCATTAACCAGCGCGATAGGCGTGTCAGAGAGGCGCGAAATACCATTTTGCCGCTCTATCGCGCCCTCACCTGAGCGATCCCCACAGCCGCTCAGCGCTAAGGGGGCAAGCAGGAGAATTGGCATAATAGGCCGCAGAAAATATTGCAGAAAAGGCTGTAGAAACGTCGTCATAATTTTCCTGATTGGCTCCCTCTTTATGCCCTGTTTCAAGTCCTCTTTCACACTCTGGAACTCATAACCGTAGGAGCTATCATTATGTTTAAAATGAGGCATAGAATCTTGCTCCACTCTCAAATACTTAAATATTTCACCTAGCGCATAGAAATTGCGGCCCCTTTCATTGACTTAAAGCACCACCGTCCTTAAGTCACCCCTAACATTTCACGCGTGAATCGTGGATGCGCGCCGCCATTCAGATGGCCGTCGCCCCGCTCCATTTCGCCAGACTAATTAAGGTCGCCATATGCTCGGTATTGCAAAGAAACTTTTTGGCTCTGAAAATGAACGCAGACTAAAAAAATTCCGCCCCCTTATAGCCAAAGTCAATGAGCTAGAAAAAACAGTAGAAAACCTCTCTGACAGCGAGCTTCAATATCGCACGGAAGAGTTTCGCAAGCGCTATAAGGAGGGCGAAACACTCGACGCGCTTTTGCCCGAAGCCTTTGCAACCGTGCGCGAAGCGGCGAAACGCACATTAGGCCAACGCCATTATGACGTTCAAATTATTGGCGGCATTACGCTCCACCGCGGCGAAATTGCCGAAATGCGCACAGGCGAAGGTAAAACACTGGTCGCGACGCTAGCCGCCTATCTAAATGCCATCCCGCAACGCGGCGTACATGTTGTCACAGTTAATGACTATCTAGCGCAGCGCGATGCAGAATGGATGGGGCAAGTTTACGGCTATTTAGGCCTGACAACAGGCTGTATCATTCATGGTCTGGATGATGAACAGCGCCGCGCCGCCTATCAGTGTGACATTACATATGGCACCAATAATGAATATGGCTTTGATTATCTGCGCGATAACCGCAAATATTCTGTCGACCAGATGTGCCAGCGTGAACATGTTTATTGTATCATTGATGAAATTGACTCCATCCTGATTGATGAAGCGCGTACGCCGCTCATCATTTCGGGGCCTCGTGAAGATAAATCTGAGTTTTACAAAGTCGTGGATGAGATCATCCGCGAGCTTGACCCAGAAGGCTATGAGGTTGATGAAAAGGCGCGCAGCGCTAACTTTAATGAAGCGGGCAATGAGCAAATCGAAAGCATTTTGCGAGAGCGTGACCTCTTAAAAGGCGAGTCCCTTTATGATATAGAGAACATCCTCGTCGTTCATCACCTTAATCAAGCCCTACGCGCCCATAAGGTACAACTGATTGACCGCAACTATATCGTCAAAGATGGCCGCGTGGTTCTGATTGATGAATTTACAGGCCGTATGAAAGAAGGCAGCCGCCTATCCGAAGGTCTGCATCAGGCTATTGAGGCCAAAGAAGGCGTCGACATCATGCCAGAGAGCACGACCTTTGCCTCCATAACCTATCAAAATTATTTCCGCCTCTATGAGAAGCTATCTGGCATGACGGGGACGGCTCTGACCGAAGCAACTGAGTTTTACGAAACTTATAAGCTCAACGTGCTTGAAATCCCGACTAATCGCCCCATCCAGCGTATTGACGATCAAGACGTCATTTACCGCACGGAAAAAGAAAAATATGAGGCGATTGTCGAAGAAATTTCCGAATGCGCCCAAAAGGGCCAGCCTATATTGGTCGGCACGGCGTCAATTGAGAAATCCGAAGCCCTGTCTAAATATTTACTCCAGCGCGGCGTAGAGCATAATGTCCTCAATGCGCGCTATCACGAACAAGAGGCCTCTATTGTGGCGCAGGCTGGCGTGCCGGGCGCTGTGACCATTGCTACAAATATGGCGGGCCGCGGAACCGATATTCAGCTCGGTGGTAATTTCGAGATGCGCCTTGATGAAGAGGCCCCCGAAGGCGAGAGTGAGCAAGAGCGCGAAAAACGCGGCGAAACGATCAAAGCCGAAATCGAAGCCGCCAAAGACGCTGCCCTTAAAGCGGGCGGGCTATATGTTCTAGCCACAGAGCGCCATGAATCCCGCCGTATTGATAATCAGCTACGCGGCCGTACGGGCCGTCAGGGTGATCCAGGCCGTTCACGCTTTTACCTATCAACCGAAGATGACCTCATCCGTATCTTTGCAGGCGATAAGCTTAAAGACATGATGGGCAAGATGGGCTGGGAAGAAGGCGATAACCTCACCAACCCCCTTATGAGCAAAGCCGTGGAGCGCGCGCAGCGCCGCGTTGAAGCCATGCATTATGATCAACGCAAAAATGTCCTCAAATATGATGATGTGATGAATGATCAGCGCAAAGCCATCTTTGAACAGCGTCTCGAATTTATGACTGATGATAATGTGTCAGATGTAATCGAAGGTATGCGCCACGAATTATGCGAAAACTTGGTCGAAACCCATATCCCTAAAAAGGCCTTTGCTGAGCAATGGGATGTTACGGGGCTACAAGAAGATGCGCGCAAATTTATGCTCAT
>JALZUP010000349.1 GCA_023301505.1 Robiginitomaculum sp. | reverse complement strand
AAAGATGGTTTACGAACCGCCGTATACGAGACCCGTATGTACGGTGGTGTGAGAGGCGCACTCCGTTCCTAACTAGGGGCGGAGCCGTCTACTCGATTAGCCACTGGCTTTATTCCGCAAACTTGCTAGCGTTTGCGAAGATATACTCTTTGACAAGTTTTGGCTTGTGTGGCTGGTTTTCGAGCGACTTGGCAATGTGTATGGCTTTAGCGCTTGGCTTTTCAGTCAAATATTTCATTAAATGTTCAGCCCAAGCTTTTGATAATAAAGGAGGAACTGCATTTCCGACCTGAACATAATAATTTCTTTTTGTTTTAGATATCAAATGAAAATCATCAGGGAACGATTGAAATCTTAAACCTTCTCTTATTGTAATCATTCTATCTTCATTATAGTGAATATTACATCCGATATTTGGTCTATTAAAGTGTGTATTTAAAGTATAATTTGGTTTTTCAGGGTCAAGTCTACCGTAAGTCGTAGTTCTTCCTCCAGTACTTTTAAAATACATTATACGTTTGGTTGAAACCGCATCAGGTATATCCATATAATTTCCTCCAGGTTTTACGTGTTTAATTATTTCTTTGTCTGTTGGACTTGAATACGGTGTAATTTGTAATGTCGTTTCACTAGAGCTTTTACGCATAAGTGATTGGTAATCAAAAGCTGGTTCGTGTTTATATTTTATATTTCCTTCTTCATTTGGAGATTCCAAATCTGAAATTGCTTCAAATGACGAAATCCATTGTTTTTTATTTGGAACATTATCGAAATGGGTTTGACTTGGTGCAGTAATATCAACACCTAATTTGTTTCCAATAATAAAGACTCTTTTTCTCTTTTGAGGCACTCCATAATCAGCTGCATTTAAAGTAAAAATATTAATATGATAGCCGATATCTTCAAATGCTTTTTTTAAATTATCAATTACTTTTGAGCCATCCGAAGCTTTTGAAGATTTTATACCTGTTACATTTTCAAATAAGAAAATTTTTGGTTGAATTTTGTTGACAACATTTAAATAAGAATAAACCAATGCAGACCTATCATCATTTGGGTCTCTTTTTCCAATTCCCGAAAACCCTTGGCAAGGTGGTCCGCCAACTATTACATCTGCACTTGGAATTGTCTCCAGATTAACTTTAGTAATGTCTTCATTAACAATGTGATTTCCAATATTAAGTTTATATGTTTCACAAGCATCTCTTAAAATATCATTTGCCCAAATGATGTCATAACCAGCTTGTTTAAAGCCTAAATCTAAACCACCACAGCCAGAAAATAATCCTACTACTTTAATTTTATTTTTTCTCATAACCTTCTGTCTTCTACTAAATCTGCTAAAAAGAGTTCATAGTAATTAGTTAAGTCTGTGCTTGAACTAAATCCTAAATTACCTCTATTGAAAATCATTTTTGCTACTTCCTCATCAAGTTGTCTTCTTGGAGTCGACAATCCTTCGCTACCGCTTACAGAAACATTTAGACCATTAAATATATCAAATGCAGCTATTATTGAACTGATTGTTAATGAATCTAATAACCTTAAATCTGGAACCTTAAGTTGTTCTATGTTGAATTTTTCTGTTTTTCTCAAACCTTCTTGGAAATTCGAATTTATTTCAAATTGGATTTGACCAAAACACGAATTCAAGTAAGCGGTAATAAATTTGATTTGATTATCATTCGAAATTGATGGATTAACGTTTCCATTATAGAAGTCATCTACATAGAAAAAATTAGTAGTTAGAACCACTTCAGATTGTGAAGGATGATAATGAATAATATGCTTTGTTCTTTCAGCTCTTGGAATTAAAATATCAAATGAGACTTTACTATTGTATGCTGCATTAATTATTTTCTTCCATTTAGAGGCATTAGAATTATTTGTATCATAAATACTATTTAATGAATTATCATTTTTATAAGATTGTGGCAAACCGTTATTTGAGGTGTCATCATATCTACTTGGAAAATGAATAGCTTCTTCAAGTTCTAAATCGTTTTGAGATAAGATATGTTTTCTTTTTTTTCTTCCGTTTTTTATACCAAAGCCTTTATTAGAGTCTAAAACTCCAGAATATGGAGTTTGATTAAAGTTTGGGTAGATTATTTTTGAACCACCAGAGTTTTCAGCACCACCTCTTTTAAAGATTCTAAAAAATGTTGTTAATGGCTCTAAGAAAGATAAGTTTTCAATTTTTTTGAATTTATCTTCTGGGTCACATAAATGTGTTCTCCATAAACTAGAGGGGAGAATATTTCTATCAGTAAATTTTATTGAATAATCTGACGTGACAGTTGTTACTGAAGTTGAAGCTAGTATCGATTTTATATCTTCTGGTCTAGACAGCAAACTTGAGTCTTTAATTCTCAAAAATTTTATTTCATTACTGGGTTGTTTACTTAATACCGTTATTACAGTTGTGACTTTAAAATCTTCAAAATAATCTCTTGGATATAAGATAATTGACTCTACTTTGTCTAAAATAAATTGTTTTAAATGTTCTCCTTCTTCATTGTTTAAAAATTTTGCCATTAAAATTAAACCAGCTCTTCCTTGGTTATTTAAATAGTGCCAAGTATAATTTACAAAGTAGAAATATAAATTTGGTTGTGAAGCAAGAGTAACAAAGTTTGTTTGCCCATTACTCGTAATAGCTGTATTCATTAAAGCTTTATCTGCTGTGGTAATGGGTGCATCTGGATTATCATTTCTTAAAAATGGAGGATTCATTAATAAAACATCAAAACCAGAACTATTTGGATTCGTAAATGTGTTACCTGTTTGAATATTTGCATTAGTATTATTATCAACTCCTGAAAGGTTTTTAGATACTAATCTAAAAGTTGCTAATTGAGCTAAAAAAGGGTCGTATTCTGTGCCTGAAACTTGATTAAGTAGTTGATTATGACTTTTTGTAATTCCGTTAGTAAGGTTAAGAATGTTTAAATAATCATAAGCTGCATCCAATAGTGCACCATCTCCAGAACAAGGGTCAATAACCTTTGAATCTGTGTTTTCAATTGTTACTGTTGAGAGTAAAATTGATAATTCAGTATCGGACATTACTTTTCCTTTCTTGTGAAGTGTAGTTTTATCGTAAACCTTAGAAGTTAAAAGGTTGAAAATATATTCAGGCAATGGGTTATCAGAAACAGCTTGAGAACCATAGTTATTTAAGGCTTGAATTGTATTTTTAAAGTATTGTAAAATTGGGGAACTAAAATTTTCAGGGAAAATTCTGTCTACTGAATTTGGATGATTTGAAAAAACTTGATTAAAATCGAGTTGTAAAACATTATTATAATTATTTGACAGTTTTCTTGTGAAACTTTGCAGGTTATCACTATTCAGAGGAAAAGCTCTAAAGTAGCTTCTATTTGAGTTACTTGTCTGATTATAATAGTCTTTCAAGTAAGTAAATGCTAGAAGTCTAAACAGTTCATATAATGATAGTTCATCTGATAAATCTTTGTTATGAGATAAACTACTACTAACACTTTGAAAATTTTGATAAAAAGAATCAATAATTGGTTCCCAATTATTATCCCAATCTGGTGGTGTTCTGTTATAAATTATTGGTAATAATTGCTCAAAAGTTGCTTGAAATTCGAGACTAGTTTGCGAAGCGTCACGGGTTTGAGCATTGAATCGAGTATGTGATTTTGGATTTCCTTTTAAGATACAAGTTGATATTGGACCTTGTCTATCAGCAAAAAGGATTAATTCTTCAATGTTAGTTAAACAAAAATATAAAGGATAATTTGGTTCCCAATAAGGTGAGAAATTTGAAACATAAGACCTAGATTGTTCTTGGTAACGTTGCGAACTCACATCACGAGCCGTCTTTTTTACTTCAATTACAAAAATGTATCTGTTAGAAGATTTTAACTTAATTGCAAAGTCTGGAATAATAGTACTATTTGGAATTGAAGGATGATGTTCTAACTCTAACAAAGAGTCATAACCACAATTTATAATAGCGTTGTTTATTGCAGTCTCTACAACTGGATGAAAGCCCGTAACTTCATCAGAGTTATACCATAGATTTATCATATTATTTGATGTATTCTTTTAATTCGTTTTTTAATTCCTCTATTCTAATAGAAGAATTATTGTATTCGTTATATTCATTTAATAAAATAAAATCGATTTGCTCGATTATTTCATTTTGTTGTTTATCATATCGATTTGCAATCAGTAATAATTTTCCTAATTCTTCCAGTTCATTTATAGATTTGTTAGAAATATTTCCTGTATCAATTATTTTAATTTCTTTAAATTCATAAAGTTGTATTTTTCTTAAACCATTACCTTGACTTCTAGAGTTATTTAAAATATTTAATCTCGTAAGTGAAGAATTTAAAATTGCTAGGTAAGCTAATTCTGAATGCTCAATATTCACAGAATAAAAATTATCTGAGGATAGATGTTTATTTGGGTTATAGATAAAATCAATATTATTTCGTAAATAGTAGTTGAAAATAAAATTACCAGAAGACTTTACTTTTATTGTATACCAATTTTTATTTTGTGAAATATCTCGCTTGACAGCTTTATATTTATCTGAAGGAGTGTCAAGAATCTTATTTTTTACAGAATCTAAATATTCTTTGGTCACGTTAGAAATAGAACCATTTAAAGCCAAGATAAACGCATTCCCTTTTGTAACATTATATGTTTTTATACTAGAGACAGTCTTAACAATAGGTTTAAGCTCTGGATATTTTTTTTCCGAAAAAATAAAGTGATTGTTTACAATTGCAGATGTACCACGTTGAATAGGTTTAGATACAATAGAATTTAGAGTTTTAAATAGTTTTGATTTAAAATTGATTACACTAGAATTGTTAAATGAATAAGTTAATAATTCTTTTGGATTGAGATTATGTGATTTGTCTGTTAACCCATTATATGTTTTTAAATCATTCAAGTCATTTAATGAGTAATACGAAGTCGATTTTCGACTATTTTTAGTTTTAATAAACTTGATTACTGTTGCTCCAACTTCTGCATTATCAAAAGCACTTTTCTTAAAATGATATATACTAGTTAAATGCCCTAATTTTAGAAAAGACTCTTTTAAAAAGACTCCAAAACTGCTATAAAGCCAACTATCATATATCACAGCTACCATTATTCCATTTTCATTCAGGTGCAATATACTTTTTAGTAAAAAATATATATACAAATTTGATTGAGATGGTACAGTTGAAAAACTTGATAAAAGGTCGTTTTTAATATTTGTTTTTGAATTCACTCCATTTGCCAGTAACTCTTGTCTTACATATGGAGGATTTTGAATTATAAAGTCGAATTTTTCTGAATAGTCTAAATCGAAAAAACTTCCTTGAATTAAACTTCTTTTGGAATGACTGTAGAATTTTTTAGTTTCTTCGTCAATTAAATTTTTATCAATTTCTATTCCTGTTAAATAGGAATTTAAAAGTTCTTCAGGAAGTGCTTTAAAGAAGGTATTTGGCCCAATACAAGGGTCTAGTATTGATTGTTTTGGATTAACGTCTTCTTTTAACAAGCTAATCATAAATTTGGCAAGAATAGGAGAGGTGAATACTTGTCCTAGGTTTTCCGTTTTTTCAGGACTTTTCGTTTTGGATTCAAAATCTTTTGAAAAAAACAACTCTAATTGCTCCTCAAATGATTGCACAAAATCCTCAACTTTATATGGTTTAGAAATTGTATTAATCATCTTTTAGAGTTTTATATTTTATTTGTTCTTCGGCAACCTTTAAAGCATTTAAACCTTCTTTTTCATTTTTGACAATATCATAAATTTTGGTTGCAATCCATAACGCTTCTAATTCTTCAAACGAGAAATTGAAAGTTTCACTTATTGTTTTCAAGTGTTCTCGCTTAATTGCTTTTTGGTCGCTTTCAACTTTACTTAAATATCCATCTCCAATTTCAAGAATAGCAGCAAGCTGTCTTTGAAACATTCCAGAAGATTCGCGTAATTCTTTAATTTTTTGTCCGAGTGTCATTTTACCAAATTTAGACTTGACTATTATAGGTCAAATCTAGGAATATTTTTTGGAATTGGAGTCAGAAGCGTTGGAAAAATTTTAGCTCTTTTGGTTTTTAGTGCGTTGGGATTGTGTGGTGGGAAAAACCAAATGTGCTAAAATATGCGGTTGGCTTTTTTGGCAGGATTTTTAATATTAGTTCGGATTTTTTTTCAGCTTGTGGCTAACGTTTATGTATAAGAATAGTTGCGGTTTTGTGTGCGAGGAATTTCCGAAGGAAATTCAGACGTAACAAAAGTGCAACGACCTTTGATTAAGCCTAAAATAGCAATTATTTTTATACTGTGTTAGGCAACGTATTTTTTAATCGGTTTGATAAAGACAAGAAGTCCAAGGATATGCACATTGGTCTTTCCGTTGAAGCCATCCAATTACTTCTATTCCATTCACTTCGAAGGAAACTTTTGCCCAAAGTCCGTTAATTTCAATTAATTCGGTTTCGAGAAATTTTCCAGATTGATGTGCTAAATCAGAAGTCAAATCAGGTTTTTTATAAAACTTAACTCCGTTTTTCGGTTCAACATCCAAATCCGAAATATTGATTCTCATTTTACTTGCTAAAATCCATCTTCCTTTATAAAGTTCAATGTTTTTATTCAATTCATTCTCTCTACAACTAGGTAAAACAATAATGTTTTCGATTTTTAACCAACCATCTTTAGATTCAGATATAGAGAATTTATACCAGCAATTCAATTCCGTTAAAGGTTTCAATTCTGCAATTACTTTTCCATTCAGATTTTCATAAATCAGAATAGGTTCAGTTTCTTTATTTGAATAATAACATTCAACAAAATCGCCAAAAAATATTTCAGAACTTTTTTGGGCTGAAAGATTAATTGAAGTCAATATTATTAATGTCAGAATGAGTTTTCTCATATGTTGCCTAACGTCTCGTATATGAAAAGTAGCGCTGAAAATAAGCGGTTTCTTTTCGGATGAACACAAGCCGAATTTTTAAATTTTACTATTTATCTTTTTT
>JALZUP010000348.1 GCA_023301505.1 Robiginitomaculum sp. | reverse complement strand
GTTTCAGTTTCAGTTTCAGTTTCGAGGCTAGCCTCCTCCGACACCACAGGTTCAGGTTCAGGCTCAGCTTCTGCTTCAAGCTCTGGCTCTGGCTCAGGCGCTGGCTCTGCTGTTGGCTCAGCTATTGGTTTTGGCGTCGGCTGTAGCTCTGCTTGGGGTTCTGGCTCTGGCTCTACTTGTGGTTCTGGCGCCGTCCCTATTTCTGGTTTAGGCTTAACGTCAGGCACAGCTATAGCGGGGCGCTGATTGGTAATTTCGCCAATATTGATAATGGTAACGGGAATTATGCGCGTCTCCGCCAATGGCGTGGGCGCAGCAGCCAAAAAGACAAGGCCACCCAGTCCGAAAACTGCATGCAGTCCAAAGGATATAGGCAAGCCGAATTTCATATCTATTGTGCAATCGGCTCTGTTTCGAGGCCAAGATTTGAAAAGCCTGCAACATTAATATTCGCCATAACCTTCATGACGCTTTCATAATTTGCCGTGCCATCTGCGCGTAGATAAATGCGCTCTTCATACCCATTTTGGCTAATCGCGATTAGGCGTGGAACCAAATCCTCAAGCGTAATCTGATTATCTTGCAAATAGATAATACCCTGCGCGTCGACTGTAACGCGCAGAGGGTCTTGAACAACGGGAATAGCATTGGCGTCGGTTTTGGGCAGATCAATCGTAACCCCTTGGGTTAAGAAAGGCGCAGCGGCCATAAAGATCACCAAAAGAACAAGCATCACATCGACAAAGGGCGTGACGTTAATCTCGGCCATAGGCTGAAAGCGTTGCCCGGCCCGTCCGCGCGCATTTCGCATTTGCACACCGCCCGCCATTAGCTTTTACCCTTGCTGATTTTACGAGATAAAATCGCCGACAACTCATCGGCATAACCTTCAACGCGCCCTGCATATTTAGACAAATCACCTGAAAACTTATTGTAAAAGATAACGGCAGGGATAGCCGCCAAAAGGCCCAAAGCTGTTGCAAAAAGCGCCTCCGCTAGCGGCCCGACGACAACCGAAAAATCGGCGCTGCCCGTTTGATCAATTAAACGGAAAGCATTGATAATGCCCCAGACCGTTCCAAAAAGACCAATAAAGGGCGCAGAGGAGCCAATCGTTGCCAAAACACCAAGCCCGCTCTCTGCTTTGGATATTTCGCGGTTAACAACCAATGTCATAACACGGTCAATCCGTTCGCGTGTGCCGCCCAAATCACCATCAAGGCGACCTGCCCCATCTCTACTCTCGCGCAGCTCTCGCATGGCGGCTGAAAAAACGCGGCCCATCGGGTCTTTATTTTCTTGGCCAAGTCCAGCATCAAGCTCTTCTAATGTGCGGCCAGACCAAAAGGTTTCTTCAAAATCGCTCGCGCGTTTATTTAACAAGCGAAAAGAAATGAATTTATCGACAACCACCGCCCAAGACCAGATTGAGGCCAGCACAAGGCCAATCATCACCAATTTGACCACAATATCGGCTTTCATAAAAAGCTCGATAAATGAAAAGCCCGTATGGCCCGGCGCAGCAAGCGGCGTGCTACTGACCTGCATAATAGGCAGCACTGTGGAAATAAGGGGCTCTGATGCAAGTGATAAGAAACTGAGCATTTGAAAAGACTTTCTAGATGTGGCCCGATTGGGCATGCTGCATAATTGTGACAATTTCAGGACAGAGTTTAACAACCCTCAGCCCAACGCCAAATGAATATGCCGTAATCTGTAACACATTGTTAACCATGAAGTTAACACGAAGGGTAAATTCACCTATTTTACAGCTCGGCGGCTCAAACTAAGGCGCTTTTTAAGGTGTTTTGGATAGGTAAGGCGCAAGTTTATCGGCCATGGCTTGCGGCACGCGGCGCGGACGGCCTGTCAAATCAATCACGGCCACCTCGCCCTGCCCCGTCACCAATGTCTGATCACCGCGCATAATTTTTTGACTGACAGAGACCCGCGCCCCTTTCAGGCTATGAAAGCGGGTGGAGACGATAAGCGCGTCATCAATGCTGGCAGGGATTTGGTAATCAAGGGCAAATTTACGCACAACAAAAGCCAAGGCAGGGTCAGCTTTTAACAGCTCAGCGTGGCCAATACCGGCCTGACGAAAAAATGAGCTGCGTCCCCGTTCAAAAAACCGCAAATAATTGGCATAATAAACAACGCCAGAAAAATCCGTATCTTCATAAAAAATGCGAAGCGGGTAGCGATGCTCTCGGCCCTCAAAATATCCCGCATCAGGCTGATCACGCGCATCGCTCATGGCTAGCCTTCTCCGAACAAATCATCTGCCGCCTTGCCCGTATCCTTAGTTTTCTCATTGGCTATAGGCACGACATTGGTGGCGGGCGTAGATAGTCCAATATGGGCATAGGCGCGCGGGGTCGCCACTCGCCCGCGCGGGGTGCGCATTAAAAAGCCCTGCTGTATCAAATAAGGCTCAATCACATCTTCAAGCGCGTCGCGAGCCTCAGACAAGGCCGCCGCTAGCGTGTCAGCCCCCACAGGTCCGCCGCCAAACATTTCACATAATGCAGATAAATAACGCCGATCCTGCGCGTCCAGTCCAATGCTGTCCACATTCAGCCGCTTTAAGGCCGCATCCGCCGCCGCCGCGTCAATTTTATCTGCGCCTGCATGTTCGGATAAATCACGCACGCGGCGCAATAATCGCCCCGCCACACGCGGCGTGCCGCGCGAGCGGCGAGCAATTTCATGCGCGCCATCTGCGCTCATATCAACGCCCAGCTTAGACCCCGCGCGCGATACAATTTGAGTCAGTTCGCGCTCATCATAAAACTCCAAGCGCACAGGAATACCAAAGCGGTCGCGCAGCGGCGTCGCCAATAGCCCCGCCCGCGTCGTCGCGCCAATTAAAGTAAAAGGCGCAAGATCAATTTTAATCGAGCGCGCGGCTGGCCCCTCACCAATGATTAAGTCCAGCTCAAAATCTTCCATAGCAGGATAAAGCACTTCTTCAACCGCAGGGCTTAAGCGATGTATCTCATCAATGAAAAGCACATCATTAGGCTCAAGATTTGTCAAAAGCGCGGCAAGGTCTCCTGCCTTTGAAATGATCGGGCCTGAGGTGGCACGAAAATTTACGCCCAGCTCACGGCTAACAATTTGCGACAGGGTTGTCTTGCCAAGACCTGGCGGGCCAGACAGCAAGAGATGATCAAGCGACTCGCCGCGCCGGCGCGCCGCTTCAACATAAACCTTCAAATTAGAAATGGCAGATGCCTGCCCCACAAAATCATCAAAGCTAAGCGGGCGCAAAGCGCGGTCACGGCCATCACCTGATTGGGCTTGCCCGTCTATAATGCGCGGCTCATCATTTATGTCGTCAAACCCGCTCATGCCGCGCTCAATTCTTTAAGCGCTGTCTTGATTAAATCATCCAGTGCAGGGTCTTTACCAGAATCTTCTGCATAGCCTTGATAAGCGGCAGATACAGCACGCAGCGCGTCTGGCTCCCCAATGCCTAAATTCACCAAGGCCGAAACAGCATCGCGTCTAATCTGCATATTTGGCGAGCCTGCACGGCCCCCTGCTTCGCTTTGCGGCCCATCATTTGGCGCCGTAAAAGCGCTGGCGACATAGCCGCGCCCTATAGGAGCAGGCTTTCCTGAAAGCTCAATTGCAATACGCGCGGCCAATTTTGGCCCGACCCCATTGGCGCGCGCAAAACTAGTTTTATCTTCAAGGCTGGCCGCTGAGAGGATTTCGCCCGGCGTGAGAATATCTAATATAGACAAAGCCGCCTTAGGCCCAACCCCTTGAACAGATTGCAGACGGGTAAACCATGCGCGCTCCTCTTCGGTGGCAAAGCCATATAATGTGATTGCCTGTTCGCGCACATGGGTTTCAATATGCAGGCGCGCTGGCTCTCCTTCGCGCATATTTGACAAAGCGCGGCGGCCTGATTGAACTAAATATCCCACCCCGCCCACATCAATAATGGCCTCGCCATTACCCGATAATAAACATGTGCCTGACAACATACCGATCATGAGGCCACCTTATGCGGAGTTATTGGCGCACTACGCGCCCGCCGGCTTTTAAGTGTTGTTTGATGATTCACGCGCTGAGCATGGCAAATCGCAATGGCTAATGCATCGGCAGCATCACCTGCGGCGACCCCGCAGCCTGGAAGTAAGACATTCATCATCGCGGCGACCTGTTCTTTATCCGCGCCCCCCGTGCCTGTGACGGCCTTTTTAACGGCGCGCGGCGCATATTCTCCAACACTCAACCCAGCCTGAGTGCCAACAAGTAAGCATATGGCGCGGGCATGGCCGAGCTTTAAGGCCGACATGGCATTATTCTTCATAAAGGCTTCTTCAACCCCTACGCTATCTGGAGCGTGCATTTGAACAATATTGGCGAGTTCATCATAAAGACTATTTAACCGCGCAGGCAGGCCAGCCTTTACGGGAGGGCGCACGACCCCATGAGCAATATGGCTGACTTTTGTGCCGACCGCCTCTATCACGCCCCACCCGCAAGCAACGAGGCTAGGGTCTAAGCCTAATATACGAATCTTCTCACTCATAAGCGGAACACTACGCGAACATTATGCTTTAGCCAAGTCAAAATGGGTTAATAGCTATTAACCTCATCTCATCAATCATTTCAGTCCCGCCCGCGCATAAAATTTATAAAAACGTCAATTCTTTCGCGCTTTATTAACCCCATGTCCTCTATACTCTAAAATCAAATGGGGATAGGTGCGCCGAAGAACCAAGGGAATAGAATGATCAATTTTTTAAAAAAATTACACGCGGATGAAAGCGGCGCTACGGCAATAGAATATGGCCTAATAGCCGCCCTTATTGCCATAGGAATCATTGCAGCCCTGTCAATGACTGGAAATAGTTTGTCAGCGGGCATGGGGGCTGCGGGCGATGGCCTAAACAGCGCCGAGATAAATGTGAATGGCCCTTATGGCGGCTAGCTAGTAGCTAAAATGGCTGCGCCAAGCCACCTAAGCTTTAAATGAATAACAAAAAAAAGCCGCCCAGCTTAATAGCAGGGCGGCTTTTTTTTCGAAAACTGTCTAGCAATCATCCTAATAGATTAGGCCTCATCAAGCGGCTCGGAGACACCATCTCCATTAATAACGTCATTTTTAGCGGCGTTTAAAACCGTTTCCTCTAAGATGCTATCTGGCGCGGCATCTTTGCCCTTTGCCCGTTTTATTGCAAACGGGTCAGAGGCAGGTTTCTTGCCTTTAAATGCCTGTGCTGTGAATGTGTCACCTTCCCATTCGCCTTTAACAGCAAATTTCTGGCTATCATGTTCAAAATTAAGTTTTGCCATAATTAAATACTCCGAATTATTTAGCCCCTACCATGCAAGTAATAGGCCGAACGCCGCCTTCAAGGGCTTTGCCAAATTAAATACTTATAAAACTGAGGTTATTCTTCCAAATTCGCCATAGCCGCGTCGGACATTTCCATATTATGGTACACATTGGACACATCATCCAAATCTTCCAAAGCATCGATCAAATTAACGACTGTGCTCGCCTTATCAGGCACATCAATTTCATTTTGCGGCTTCCAAATCAGACTGACTGATTTGGCCTCGCCCAAGGTTTTCTCAAGCTCTGCTGCGACAGTGCCAAGCTCGTCTCGCGCCGTATAAATTGTGTGCACAGGCTCATATTCATCCCATTGATCATCGGACGCCTCATCGCTCTCGCAATCCTCTGCGCCCGCTTCAATCGCGGCCTCCATAATTGAATCCTCATCCCCAACCGCTAGCGGATATTCAATTTTACCAATTTGGTCGAACATAAAAGCCACAGAGCCTGTCTCGCCCATATTGCCGCCATTTTTAGAAAAGGCTGTGCGCACTTCCATAGCGCTACGGTTTGTATTGTCGGTAGAGACCTCAACGATCAGACCTATGCCAGATGGGCCAAATCCCTCATAGCGTAGCTCGCTATAATCAGCGCCCTCGCCGCCCGCGCCCTTGGCAACAGCGCGCGTAATATTATCTTTGGGCATAGATTGCCCCTTGGCGTTATTAATTGCCAAGCGCAAACGCGGGTTCATATCAGGATCAGGCCCGCCCATTTTCGACGCAATTGAAATATCTTTTGCGAGCTTAGAAAATAGCTTAGAGCGCGCCTTATCTTGACGTCCTTTGCGGTGCTGAATATTTGCCCATTTTGAGTGACCTGCCATGCAGAGCCTCCGTGTTTAATTTGTTTTGAGCGTGTTTAAGCAAAGTCTTGCCCTGACGCAAGGCTCGGCTGAAGAGTTAGCGCTTTGCCTCATATGATTTCCGCATGCGCGTCACATCAAAATGTCGGTATGGCTTCGGACAGCCGCCCCCCAATGCGGATTGGCGCAACATGTATCGCAAGACCCGTGGCATTATCCGTTTCGACAAAAACCCCGCACATTGTAGCGGGCCCCATAGCGGGCTTAAATTGACCCGTACGGCGGCGAGTAACAAACCTATTTACAGGCTCATCCGCTTCCATACCGATGACGCTATTATAATCTCCGCACATGCCCGCATCCGTTTGATAGGCCGTGCCGCCATCTAGGATTTGACAATCCGCCGTCGGAATATGTTGATGCGTACCTACAACCAAGCTGGCGCGGCCATCACAAAAATGCCCCATCGCCATTTTCTCAGATGTCGCCTCGGCGTGCATATCAATCAGCACCATATCGGCAACCACGCCTAAAGGCGCGGCGTCCAATTGTTCGGCCACAGCCACAAAAGGATCATCCAGCGCGTCCATAAAGACACGTCCCTGCACATTGACCACTAATATATTATAGCCGCTCACATCATAAAGATTGGCGCCCTTCCCCGGCATGACGCCGCGCGGATAATTAACGGGGCGCAAAAGGCGCGGCTCGCGCTCTATATAGGATAAAGCCTCAGCCTGATCAAAACTATGATTGCCAAGCGTGATAACATCTGCGCCAGCATTAAATAATTGATTGGCGGTTTTCTCATTAATGCCAAAACCGCCCGCGGCGTTCTCGCCATTCACAATAACTGCATCCAGCTTTAAATCCTCGCGCAGGCGCGGAATATATTTTTCGCAGGCATTGCGCCCAGCGCGGCCCATCACATCACCGAAAAAGGCAAATCTCACACTAAAATCCTCACATTAAAGCCTTTACTAGAATCCTTATTGGACTTGAATCCTTACTGGAAATCTTCAAATCCTGTTTCGGTTAAAATCCCATCTAGCCTGACATCTATAGGCTCGCAGGGAATAAAAGCTGCTTTTTGCGCAGAGTAAGCCACGCCGCAAGCATAAATTACCCCGCCCGACTTAAGCTGGGCTAATGTACGGTCATAATAGCCCCCGCCATATCCCAAACGATCCCCGCGCCCTGTATAAGCTAGCAAGGGAACTAAGACGATGTCGGGCCTAATCTCAAGCGCGTTGCGCGGGGGATGGCGCGTTCCATATGGCCCATTTACTAACTCCCTATCCGCGCCAAATTCACGAAATGTCAGCGACTGGCCTTTGCGCCCTGTGACAGGCAGGCAAATGGTCTGCCCTGCATCTTGTAGCGCATCTATAAGCGGGCAAATATCAATCTCATCGCCAATCGGCCAAAAGGCCGCTATTTTTTTGTTCGCAAAGCGCGCCGCTGGCCAATGGGCAATCAGCTCTGCCCCCGCCGCGCCATTTATGAGCTGCGCGGCCTCTGCGCGGCGGCGGCGCGATTGCAAGCGCGCGCGCTCTTTTTCAAGCTTTATATTCATATAATCTCATAACAGCAGACATAGCCGTAGGCAAAGCAGCAGACACGTCCAAAGTTGATTCTTGCTATCACTTTCCCCTTGTAAATACAGCCTGTGGCCGCCACATATCACAAGACGGCTTCTGGGGGCTTTGTGAGTCTCACTAATCCACCGGACCTTAATCAAAACCTCGGGAGCTAGCACTGTCTAGGTCGTGGCCTAGTTAACCGGCGCCCACCTGACTATCAGGTTCATGAGGATAAGATCGAGGCCACGGGTCTTTGGGGCCGTCACTTTATTTTGGGGCTATGTCTTGGGGCTATGTCTTGGGGCTATGTCTTGGGGCTATATTTTGGGCCTATTTTCAGATTAGCCTATTTTTTGAAAAATTGAGCAGCCTATTGCCTCTTAAAGTCTGGCTTAACGCTCGTTTTAGCTAAGTTTTGAATCGCCCAGTTTAGCCGCGAGCTGTTCTATTTTTTGCGCCGCATTTAGCAAAGCATCTGTTGCCGTGCTTTTTGTCGCTTCAGCGGCCAATATAGCCTTATTGCTAGAATCGCGAATTTCTTCGGTTAGCGCATCTGCCTGAGAGTTTACCTGCCCCTGCATTTCAGCAACTTCATCTTCCAGTGTAATGCCCGCCATAACGAATAAGCGCAAATCACCAATTTGCCCAAATTGATCTGCAAGGGTGCGAATACGCGTATCAAGCAATTGGCCCAGACGTAGCAAGCGCTCTTCCTCGCCATCATCACAGCCTAGCGCATATTTGCGCCCATTTATATCCAAGCTGACTTTTGCCATGCTACCCCATTCCTATTTCGAGCCTAATCACGTGCCAAAGCGCTTTTTACCTGACTAATCACGCTATCCATTTCACGCATTGTCTCTTCGGCAAGTTGTGCAAATTCTGCTTCTTTAGCCTTATAAGCATCTTCACGCTCTTTAGCACTGATTTCTTTTGCTTTTGAATCGTCTAGCTCCTGAGCCAAACGCGCCCGATCTTCGTCCAGCAATGCGGCATTTTCTGAATTAGCTTCAAGCATTTTTAAACGCGCTTGCATCGGCATTAAGGCCGTTTCCAGCTTTTTAAGCGCATTTTGCAATGTCTCCGCCGCGCCGATAATTGAGATCGAATCAGGTGTCGTTTGTTGGGTCATGAGCGAAAGAATGACCTAAATTACAGTTAACGCCAAGTTGAAATTTGACGCCCAATCAATAAAGACAGCGCTGTCTATTCTTGATAGCGCTGTCAAGCGTCAATTTGGCTCAATATCATCCATTCTAAGTCATTAAATTTAAAGGATTTAAGGCCTATAAGGCGCGCGAAACGGTAGGATAACTATGGCGCGCTTTGGCTCATAATTACCCGTCCATGCCGATTAAATGCCGATTAAATGAAGGGCTGAGATTATGGCTACGCGTATTGCAATTAATGGGTTTGGCCGAATTGGCCGTTTGGTTGTCAGAGCTTTGGTTGAATATGACCGAGACGACATAGAGCTTGTCGGCATTAACAGCCCAGGTGATTTAAACACCCAAGCCCATCTTTTAAAATATGATAGTGTTCACGGCCCCTTTCGCGGCGAAGTAACAACCAAGCCCGGCTTTATCAATTTTGGTAAAGGTGACGTCAAAGTAACCCATGTGCGCGCTCCGCATAATTTGCCATGGAAAGAATTAGACGTTGATGTTGTCCTCGAATGCACAGGCATTTTCCGCAGCAAAGATACTGTGCAAGGCCATCTTGATGCGGGCGCGAAGAAGGTTCTAATTTCCGCTCCGGGCGAAAATGTTGACCGCACCGTTGTTTTTGGCGTCAATCATAAAGACCTCAAGAAAAATGATATTGTGGTCTCTTGTGCCTCCTGCACGACCAATTGCCTTGCCCCTCTCGCAAAAGTGCTGATGGAATCGGTCGGCATTAAGCGCGGCTTTATGACGACGGTTCATAGCTATACGCAAGATCAACGCATTTTGGACAATAGCCACAAAGATCTCTACCGCGCCCGCGCCGCTGGCCTGAACATGATCCCAACTTCGACTGGCGCGGCCAAAGCCGTAGGCAAAGTCCTGCCTAGCCTATCTGGTAAATTACATGGCTCTGCTGTGCGCGTACCAACCGCCAATGTCTCTATGGTTGACCTCGCCTTTCAACCAGAAAAAAGCGCCGATATAGAGCGAATCAATACCGCTGTTAAAGCCGCTGCAAACGGCCCGCTAAAAGGTGTTTTGCGCTATACAGAGCAGGCTTTGGTCTCTTCTGACCTTAATCATGACCCTCACTCATCAATATTTGCCGCTCCTTTGACAAAAGTGCTCGACGGAGACCTCGTAAAAGTAATTGCGTGGTATGATAATGAGTGGGGATTTGCTAATCGTATGATAGATGTCGCCGCCGCGATGCATGATGCTTAAAACCATTTAATCATATGAGTTCACATATATGGTCGATTTTAGACGCTTAAAAGATGCCGATGTCTCTGGCAAAACTGCGCTGGTGCGCGTTGATTTCAATGTTCCCGTAACCGAGACTGGCGCGGTCGCTGAGGATACACGCCTGCGCGCCGCTCTGCCGACAATCAAAGCTTTGCAAGAGGCGGGCGCTAAGACCGTCCTGCTCTCTCACTTTGGCCGGCCCAAAGGCAAAGCGGATCCCTCTTTGTCGCTGGAGTTTGTTACAGAGCCTCTCTCCAAGCTTTTAGGCAACCCCGTCGCATTCGCCAAGGACTGCGCGGGCGCGAGCGCTAAATCCGCAATTGCCGCGCTAAACTCTGGCGATGTCCTCTTGCTTGAAAACACACGTTTCCATGCAGGCGAAACATCAGGTGACCCTGATTTTTCCGCAGAGCTAGCCAGCCTTGGCGACCTATTCATTCACGATGCCTTCTCCGCCGCGCATCGCGCCCATGCCTCCGCCCATGGCATAGCCGCCCATTTACCCGCTTTTGCAGGGCTGGCTATGGAGCGAGAGCTTGATCATTTATCTCAAGCTTTGGAAAAACCCAAAGCGCCCGTTTTAGGCGTGGTTGGCGGGGCCAAAGTCTCGACCAAAATCGACCTGTTAAAAAACCTTGTCACCAAGCTGGACATGCTGGCTATTGGCGGAGGCATGGCCAATACATTTTTGGCCGCTCAAGGCCATAATGTTGGCGCGTCGCTCTGCGAACATGATCTGGCCGATACGGCGCGCCAGATTATGGACAATGCTAAAAAAGCCAATTGCAAAATCTTGCTCCCTGTCGATGTTGTCACCTCCGTAGAGTTTAAAGCTCACGCCCAAAGCCGCACATGCGGATTGGATGATGTGGGCGCGGATGAGATGATCCTTGATGCAGGCCCCGATACAGTAAACACGCTGGCCGATGCCATAGACCATGCCAAGACATTGATCTGGAACGGCCCGCTCGGCGCATTCGAGCTAGAACCATTTGACACAGGCACAGTTGAAGCGGCAAAATACGCCGCCTTACGGGTAAAATGTGGCCAGCTTATTGCAGTAGCTGGCGGAGGTGATACAGTCGCCGCGCTTAAACATGCGGGCGCAGCTGATAACTTCACATTTATTTCAACCGCTGGAGGGGCGTTCCTTGAATGGATGGAAGGCAAAGAGCTCCCCGGTGTACAAATTTTAAAGGCGTCTTAAGAACGTCCCCCTATAGCGCAGGTAAGAGCCTTCGCAACATGACAGAGGAAAAGACAGATGGATATAATTGCGTTAAACCAAGTTGCAGAGCAAATGGTCACGCCGGGCAAAGGTTTGCTCGCCGCCGATGAATCCACAGGCACAATTACAAAACGCTTTGATTCAATCAGCACGACATCAAATGAAGAGACACGCCGTGAATGGCGTGAATCTTTGTTTCGCACAGATGCAGCTATGCAAAACCATGTCTCTGGCGTTATCTTATATGATGAAACCATTCGCCAAAAAGCCCAAGATGGCACCTCATTAGTGAGCGTGATTAAATCCCAAGGGTCAATCCCCGGCATCAAAGTCGATATGGGCGCCAAGCCGCTTGCGGGCCGCCCTGGAGAGCTGGTCACAGAAGGGCTGGACGGTCTACGCGCCCGTCTTGCAGAATATTATGATCTGGGCGCGCGCTTTGCCAAATGGCGGGCCGTGATTGAAATCTCAGCTCCTGACACCACAGGCTCTATCACCCCGACACGCGGCGCGATCAAAGCCAATACTCAAGCGCTGGCGCGTTATGCTGCGCTTTGCCAAGAAGCTAATATTGTTCCCATCGTTGAACCTGAAGTTCTCATGGGCGGCTATCACGGCATTGAGCGCTGTCACGAGGTCACAGAAATGTGCCTAAATTCTCTTTACACTGAGCTTTATGAGCAAGGCGTGAAATTAGAAGGCACTATCTTAAAGCC
>JALZUP010000347.1 GCA_023301505.1 Robiginitomaculum sp. | reverse complement strand
ACTGCAATTGCCCAAATACAATTTCTACGACAAGAAAAACAACGGCGGCCTTTGGGTAGGAAAAGACTATGGCCCAAGCGTAGCCCACAAACGCGACCCGTTATCAGGGTTGTCACATGGCGCGACGGCATTTCAGGCGGCCCGCTTCTATTACTTATTACATAGCGGCACACTGGTCAGCCCCAAACAGTCTGCCATGATGCTGGATGTGCTTTCCCGACCGGGTATTTCCCACAAGTTTGTTAAGGGCCTTGCGGCTTACCCCGACGTTGAAATTTTCCGCAAGTCAGGCACCTGGAGAACCTACCACGCAGACAGTGCATTGGTCCGCAGCGGCGAGGACACCTACATCATGGTGGCCCTCGCAAACAATCCAAAAGGTGCCCGCTGGCTAGAGCAATTGGCTGCACCTCTACACGAACTGGCCACTTCTCACAGACTTAAGTTACCTTAAGCTTAAGCCCCGACTGGCGGGGCCGCCTGTGAAACTTGTTACCTACTTCGTTACGTGCTCCTGCTTAATCAGCTTGTGAACTCGTGTAGCCAATGTTTGATGTTCAACAGCAGAGTTCTTGCCCAGTACATTGGAAATCACCGTGGCCATATAATGCAGTTTCACACCGTCTATCTCTTCTTCAATGATAGCCACAGAGTTCATGTAGTTGTAGATATCACCGCTATAGGCGACACACTTAGCGCCTCCTGTTTTATCACACTTGTACAAAGATCCTGATTTGTAATACACCGCAGCATCTTTTAATACCGGAGCAGACGCATAGCGAATACGTCGCTCGGTCATGTATAACAGTCTTTTTAACTGACGACTGCTCCACTCATCGACCAGCTGGCCGCCTTCCATCTTGAGCAAAATCTCCATCAGGGTACGTGCCGTCGCGTAGCTGTTGCCGCCCCCGTTAACGTTAGCCTTGCCTTGACGGGTAAAGAAACTCCCCTGACGAATCTGATCCACCGACAAACCATGGCGGGTCATTGGCTGCCAGAATGTTTTTTGGAAAAGCCGGGTTAGTTCGCCACCCGGTGTGGTGGAAAAGAAGGTATCGATGCGTTGTTCAGAAACCGGATATTCAACACCAAAATGCTTCAACAGCATGGCGTCACGCATCACCATGGCGGCAGCGGAATTTGAGCTGACAGAAAGCATCCAGTCCAGGTATTCCCACACCGCCCCCTGGTCGCCATCTTTAAGCGGGCGACGGGTAAGTTTTTGTGTCTCTACATTGAACAGGCGAACTTTATGGTGGTCGCTGCGTGAAAAATCATCGGCTGTCATGATGGTGTCACGCAAGATCGCCTCGCGCCGCTCGATATCATCAGGCCAGGTATCGGCCAGCGCCTGGAAGTAACCGACGGCGGCCAGCAGCTTGCCAACACTACCTACATTTTGCTTGTGGTCGGCACGGTGTTCAGCATAACGCGGGTTGTCCGGATCACTGATATCCAGCACAGCGATTCCGTAACTGTTTGCATTATTACCAAACAACTTTTTGATCTGGGCGGTAAAAGCGGGATCAGTCGCAGGCAAGGCCATGTTTCTGCCTGTCAGTCTTAAATCAACCTGGTCAGTCGTCAGCATTGCCCCCTCAGGCTGAGCACTGCCCTTTACCACTCCTTCGGCTGCCAGGCGAGCACCTTCCACGCGCCGGATTCCAGTGTCCTCATAGCCGTCAAGCGGATAGGCCATCAGCGTGACAGACGCAGCCAACAGCGGAACAGTGAATAATGCCGAACTTAAATTGCTTAAGATTTTCATTGCCCTAATACTCCTTTCATATTGACTTCGATCAGACGGGTGTTTGCCAACTGCGCATCCATTTGCTGCAGATAGTTAATACCTTGCGCCTGTTTGCTGTCCAGAAACGGTCGTAGCTGAAACAACCGCAGTTGCTTATCCACAAACCCAAACTCAACGTCTGCCGGTGCTGAATTTCCGTCATCGTCTGTTATCGACGGAAATTTCGACGGTAGATGCCGGGCAAAGTCTATTACCTGTTCAATCTCAACAGGCTCAAGGACGGTATCATTGCCGCTACTGGCAAGGATGCTCAACCCGCCCTGCGGATGCGGCGCACGCCGCCAAGGCGCGGTCGCAGTTGCCAGCACTTGCACACCGGAACCATCCAACGCAATTCGTAAAGATTCAGCAGCCTGACCATCAACTGCACCACCAAGCCCTTCATTGATCGCAACCGAGACTACATTCCCGGCACCGGTATCGATATCCTGAGTGACCAGAACGCCTGATTTATCAGACGCCACTGACTCCAACAACAGTATTGAGGTATAAACATGCTGCGGCTGCGTCATGTGTGACTGCCGCCAGGCAAAAGCCCGCTCGGTAAAGGGCGATGCCCACACACTGACGATACCCTGCAGCAGATTATCAAACCCTACGACGTTGGGCAGTGTGAGGTTAAGACCGGCACCAGTAAACCCTGCAAGGTCTTCTACGTTGGTATCAGAGCGAACAAAAACACCCGGCGGATTATCCGAACCAAACGTCTCTTGCATGGCAGCGCGCAGCTTGTTCTGAAATTGTACGCTTGGCTTGGTATTGATCACGATGTCATAGAGCTCTGCACGGAAAGCCTCGGTCTTCTCCGCATGCGTAGCGCTGCCTTCGGACAGGCCAGCCAGTTCAGCATAGCCAGCAACCATCCAGTTAAACACGGTGCCGTCACCACCCGGATAAGGCTGTTCAAAGGCTTCCTGCCGGAAGATACCAAAAGGAATCGCCAACCCACGGGACACCTGCCCCGGATATTGGGCACGCAACTCTCCTAGCTTGGCGGCCTTTGGGCCCACTATTCGCCCTGAATCCTCAGCCCGTAAATCGTCCAGCTGCGCTAGATCCTGAACGGTGAGATCAAGCTTTTCCAGATCAGGCTCTATGACTACCCCACCGGCTGCATCAGCAATTTTGAATACTGCTTTCCATTGATCAGACCACGATGAGATCTCTACCAGCCCAGCCTTGCTGACGGCCATGACCACCTGCTCGCCATCGTGCTTTGACAGCTCTGCCATCACCGTATTACTAACAGTCACATTAGGGATACCCAGGTTACGCGCCAGCAACTGCACATGGGACAGCGGGTTACCTTCACCGGCGGTCAAAATGCCTGCCACCGGCGGCAATTCGGCAACCGTTTCCGGCAACAAGTAGATACCATCTGATTTAAAATTCGTCAGCTCACTTAAATCAGGCTTAATATGCAGTGTTCCTCGTGCAAGACCGGGATTAAGCGCTGTAAAACCCACCCCAACATTTTTTTCGAATAGTCGATGCTTTACTCCAGCCAACTGATTTGCATCGCGTGACAAGCCATCGAGAATTTTTGAAAACACCAGTAACGGACTGCCACGCAATTGATCCTGAATGAACAGCAACGCCAGCGGTTCAATTTGCGCCAGCTTCTCCATAGACTCATAGAAGTGCATGCGTAGTGTTTGGGTGCCCCAACCCGGCGCGCGACCAAGATAACTAAGACCCTGCAAGTACTGGTCTAGCGCAAGCGTGTCGGGCGCCAATGCATCGAGCGTTTTCTCCATCTCATTGAGCAGGCGCAAGTTGAGCACACCGGTACCATAAGATGCTTGCCCTGCAGACTTAAGAATAACTAACTGCTGCTGCCGTGTTGCCGACGGCAATTCAGATTGCAATTCAGTGGCAGCAGTAAAGTTCTCAATTTCTACCCGCAAGCTAAAGTCTAGTATGTCAAGCCGCACATCCGATGATCTGATCCGCGGCAGCGCATTACGTAAGTTGGCCAGTAACTGACTTGTCGCCATAAACTGCTGTTGCGCCGAAGCCGAATTTTTAATTACTGCAGCTGATTGTCTTAGGGTTTCCTGCAACCAGGGTGCTGCCGTATATCGCGCTGCCATGCTCTCAAGTTCTGTATCGAGCGGTGCCGCTTGATAGATTGCATCAATCTCATCGGCAAGATCAAGGTAGGGCTTTTTTTGTGCATCAGTAGTGAACCCGTTAGCGTAATTACGCACGCTTGCTGCATCCTCAGCACCTGGACTGCCATGAATTTTTGCCCGCAGTGGCTTGAAGCTGTCATCTCGATCTGACAATGAAGCCGACACCTGCCGGACTTTCTGAATCGATGCACTGTCACTGCCGTGTGGCAGCATTCGCACCCCTACCCTGAGTGCCGCAAAGTTCGGTCCTATCCATTGCTCGCGTGAAGCCATTTCCGCAAGAAGTTCACGAGCCACCGCGCGTTCATCTTCCTCTTGAATGGCACCACGATAAAACAACGCCCGGCGTAAAATCCAGCCATCGTCAGCACTGACCAAAAAACGCTCAATCAATAACTGCGCATAGTTGTTGCGAAAATCAGAATCATCTGCAAGTTCACTTGCATCCTGCCCCGCAAGAATATTGGCAAGCAAGTAGCCTTGTTGACGCAGTTCGAGTGTTTTTTCGTTCCATTGTCCGTGCTGATGACCACCGCCACGGTCTTCACAGGGATAGGGCTTTGGCGGGAACACTGTTCCATCGTTACAGAACCATCTCAAACGTTGAAACGGTCCGCGATGAAGGGTTTTCATTTCAGCAACCCAGGCTCGGTATTTTAACAGTTCTGGCGGAGGTGTCAGTGAGGTATCGCTTGCGAATACCGGCGGCACAAGCAGAAACAGCCCGATTAGTATCAGACTTAATAAACGCAACATTTACCTCTCCCAATCTATAAAAATCAGTAAAAGTATACAGGCCTGAAGATTACCTGGACAACCATCTTTAACCTGAAGACCTATCTCAACAGCGCATAAGACTATAGGTGACGTTCCGCCGCTGTAACGTCGACACTATATGTTTGTCTAAGTATGTAGATGTAGTATCAGCAGTGCTAGCAAACACCACATCACCTATGAAATCAGCCACCGAGGCGGTTGTCCGGGAACAACG
>JALZUP010000346.1 GCA_023301505.1 Robiginitomaculum sp. | reverse complement strand
TAACACTCTGTAACACGGGGATTGCTAATCCTCTTGCGGAGGGTGGCCGATGTCGCCTGGCAACAGTGGCGCCGATGGCTGAAATTAAATTAGCAGACCAAGTGGGTGTGAGTTCGTCAATTATTTGTGCGGCTACAAGTGTTAAGATTGGAGAGGGAACGATTATTGGAGGCGGGAGCATCATTATCGACACTGATTTTCACCACAGAACCTTAGAGGGAGAATGGGGAACGGATCCCAAAGCTGTAAGTCGCCCGGTGGTGATCGGGAAAAAGTGTTTTATTGGAGCTCGCGCCATTATTCTTAAGGGGGTAACAATCGGCGACAATGTAGTGGTGGGAGCGGGATCTGTTGTGACAAAAGATGTTGAGGCGCAATCAATTGTGGCGGGAAATCCTGCTTCTGTTATTAAGCGGGGCTCTGATAATTAATCTAGTAATTCCTATTGAGCGTTCATAAAATTTCAATTTAGTAAATGAAATCCATCTATTTATTTATATATTATCTAATCGCCCATCGCTGGCCGATGCAACCATTTCCTTGCTATCGAATAGGCTATGGATTGCGGAGGATATTAGTGGCGAAAATTCTGAAGCAGTGTGGCGAACTAGTCGTAGTAAAGGACCGTTGCTACTTTGGCAACGGGACAAGATTAAGTGTCGGTGACCGAAGTCAGCTCGGGCAGAACTCCCGCTTGAATGGTCAGATTACCATTGGCGAGGACGTTCTTATGGGACCAGATATCGTGATGATGGCGACTTCTCATGCATTCCAAAATCCTGATCAACCCATTAGGTTACAGGGAGCAGCCGAAGAACGGGAGATTGTTATTGGTGACGATGTATGGATAGGAACCCGAGTCATTATCCTCCCCGGCGTTTCGGTTGGGAGCCACTCGATAATCGCGGCCGGGGCAGTCGTGACCAAGGATGTTCCTGAATACAGTATTGTTGGAGGTAATCCTGCGCGGCTGATCCGCTCAAGAAATTGAGGGAAAATCAATGGTAACTTCGTCATCTAAATCAATTAGTAATCATGATTAATCGGGAAGAGTTCTTTAATCGCTATTGGGCTGCCGTCGATGCCGAGGGTTGGAAGGCGATTGTCCTTCATTCATGGAAGCATCTTCCGGAACAAATTGAATCGGATGTTGATTACGCGGTGGCTGATTGTAGTCCTCGGGAGTTACTGACGTTTCTGGAGCTTTTTGCAAAAGAGCATGGGTGGAAACTTGTGCAAGTGATTGAGCATGAGCCATTTGCTTACTTTTGTGTGTGTATGCAAGATGGGGGTGACTATGAACAGATCGCTTTGGATGTGACATGGGACTACCGGCGGCTGGGGCATTTATTGGTGGATTCTGAGACTCTCCAGCAGGGGGCTAGACAGATTGAAGGGAAGTCTTTCCGCGTGCCTTCTCCGGGTGCCGAGGCTGCTTACATTTTAGCGAAGGCTGCGGCTAAGAATAAGGAGTATGAGGATGTCGAACTACGACTAGAGGAATTGTGTTCCGAGGATGTCAGCGATTTCGTTGCGGTCTTGGAAGCGGCCCTCGGTTTCAACTCGAAAAACGAAACGTCAGAAACGGCTCTTTTGAGTGATCTCAAAAAATGGTTCTCTAGTGCAGATTTTTTGAGACCTGTCCGCTCGGGAAGGCGATATGGGCTTTCAGAGATCCAACTCTATTCGCGACGTTGCCGGCAACCCACGGGGCTGTGGCTCGGCTTTTCTGCAGATGATAGCTCTGCGACTGAGGCGCTCATGGAGACTGCGCTCAAGCCAATCAAGCCACTCTATCGTCGAAACAAGATCGTCGCTAAGACCCGTTTTTTTGGAATCTCGAAGGCCCTAAATTTTTTGATCAGAACATCACTTTTTGTTGAGACGGATGCCAAGAGAATGCCACTCGCCAATTCGTTAAGAAAAATTGTTGAGATTGATGCTTCGAAAAATTCTGACGCAATGACGCAGGAGATTTTGAATCATCTGAATGAGAGAATTATTCGCCGAATCGCGAAGCTCTGATTCTCCGGAAAGACAAAGTAAACAGGCCTCATTCTATCTCCCTACCATGAAAATCCTTTTAATTGCGTATGCCTGTGAGCCTGGAAGGGGCTCGGAATTAGGCACCGGATGGAACATGTCTTTAGGGTTGGCCAAGAGTCACGAGCTGACGGTGGTGACGCGGGCCAATAATCGCGAAAAAATTGAGAACGATCTGAAGGATTACTCTGGGGCAAAGCCGCGTTTTATTTATGTCGATCCTGCTTCGTGGGTTCTCCGTTTGAAGAGAATGGGAATTCTCCCTGTGCAGATGTTTTATCAGCTCTGGCAGATCGATGTCGCGCGGGCACTCAGAAAATCGAATGAAGAATTCGAGATCATCCATCAATTAACCTTTAATTCCTTCGAGGTCCCACCGCTCGCATTTTGGGGACTTAAGGGCTCAAAAATCTGGGGGCCGATGGGTGGAGGGCAGCGCGTTCCTTTCGCTCTTTTGAGCGCTTTTGGAAGAAAAGGGGGATTGAAAGAGATTCTACGGAATCTAAGAGTTCGGTTGTCTTCTTGGAACCCGCTTTGTCGTGGAACCTTGAGGAAGTCATCTCTGATTCTATTTGCGAATCGTGAGACCAAGCAACTTCTCGGGAAAAACTACCCAGGTGAGACGGATTTCATGATTGATGTCGGCGTGGACATTGCAAAATTTACGCCCCGAAAAATCTCCAGTGATGGTGATTCGGTTGTCTTTCTTTTTGCGGGTCGTTTGGAGGGGCGGAAAGGAGTGTTGTTGTTGATCCGCGCGTTTGAGGAGCATGCGAAAGAGAATGCACGCACAGAACTAAGAATCGTGGGAGATGGACCCCTGGCGGGTCGGATGAAGGATGAGCTAAGCGAGATGGAATGTGCAAACCGCGTCGTCCTCACTGGGCTCGTGAGCCATACAGAGATGGAAGAGGAATTTGCAAAGGCGGATGTTTTCACGTTTCCAAGTTTGAGGGATACGTCTGGGGCTGCGGTTCTTGAGGCGATGGCGATGGAGCTGCCTGTGATTTGCTACGACCATCAAGGCTCGGCAATCATGGTGTCTGATGATTGCGGTTTGAAGGTTCCTGCTCGTTCTACGGACCAAGCAATTACAAATTTGGCTCAAGCGATGACTCAGCTCGCTTCAAGTCGCGATCAGAGAGACGCCTTAGGAAAAGCCGGTCGACTACGTGTTGCGGGGGAATACGACTGGGATTCGAAGATTGCTAAGATCAATGACTACTATGAAGGCCTCCGGCCTCCTAACCCGCTTCAGGAAAACAACTAGTAAGCGCTCAATTAAAATTTAAGAAACCCAAGTTATATTATGTTTAAAGATAAAATCCTTCTCATTACCGGGGGCACCGGTTCGTTTGGAAATGCGGTCGTTAACCAGTTTCTGGATTCCGACATCAAAGAAATTCGGATTTTT
>JALZUP010000345.1 GCA_023301505.1 Robiginitomaculum sp. | reverse complement strand
GGATACGCTTAGCCTTAAAGTACAAGGTTATATCCCGATCACTGAATTGGTGCTTGGAGTGGGTACCGATGCCAGTAACAACAAGTGGTCGGTCAATAGTATTAATGTCTCATACACTATCAAATAGTGCCTGGCTTTAGTTGACCCACATCTTTTTATAACGACAAGCTAGGTAAGATCTGGTTAGAGGAGGGCAAGCTCGCTCTTCTCAGCCTTGCCTGTTGGAGTGCACAGGATTTCATCAAGCACCACCTGTCGTGCAGGTATCATGTGCTTTGCCATGTTGACGCGCCAAGGCAACCCATGCCGTCGGGCCTAGCTGTTAACTTACTAAGTCGAATCCAAGCTACTCTGTAGTCATTATAAAAATTCTAACCCGGAATCAGCTGTATTTCACTCGCAGCACTCGACTGTTGCCCCAGTTCCGTGCGAATGACAGTGACCAGCGTTTTCATGCTCACCGGCTTTTTTATCAGCGGTCCATAGGTGACGGCCGGATTCTTTCCGGATTGCTGAGGGTAGCCGCTGAGATAAACAACTTTCAACTCGGGTTTCAGGCGAATTGCCTCTGCTGCCAGTGAGTAACCATCGAGTTCACTACCCGGCATAACAATATCGGTCAGTAGCAGGTCGATGGTGTTGTCTCTGCGCACTTCGCGTAACGCGGTATCAGCACTGTGGGCTACCCGGGTATCGAGCCCGAAGCGGCTTAGCGACTGCTGAAGCATTTCTGCCAGACTGGCTTCGTCTTCTACCAGCAGGATAGTTGCTCTAGCCGGTGGCGGAGGTTGCACCTTTGTGGTGGTGACAGTTTCTGTTTCAACTGACTGCACCTGCGCCTGCTCGAGAATCAACGTTACCCGAATACCGGAAGCGCCCGGGTCGATATCTGACAGGTTTTCAATTAACAGTTCTCCGCCACTCTGCTCGACAAATCGATAGACCATTGATAGACCCAGGCCGCTGCCATTGCCCGCGCCACGTGTGGTGAAAAAAGGGTCTGTGGCACGCCTGATCACTTCTCCACTCATACCCGGCCCGTTGTCTGTTACCGAGATCAATATTTTTTGACCTGATTCAGATTGAACAGATGATGGTACGCTCGGATACCTTGTGTGTGTGTGCTCTTTGGATCTGGTTGATTTAACGGCGATGGATACTGTGTCACCCGTGCCGCTTTCGATAATGGCATCGCGACTGTTAATAAGTATATTCAGTAACGCATTTTCCAGTTGCCCGCCGTCACAATGCACTGCAAGTGAATTTGATCTGTCTTCAACAACAAAGTTGATGTCTTGCTCTATGCTGGCTGTTGCAAGTTCAGCTACCGATTGCAAAATATCAGCAACCTGATGGGCTTTTGCACTCACAGGCCGGGCAACCGCGAATGCTACCAGCTTGTCGGTTAGGTTAGCTCCTCGCTGCACACTATCGAGAGCCACATTTAAAAAAGATAGACGTTCATCATCACCGGGTTCAATGGTCGCCAGCTCCACTGAGCTTTGAATGGTGGACAACAGATTATTGAAGTCATGTGCTATGCCACCGGTTAGGTGCCCAAGTGCCTCGAGTCTGTCACTGCGGCGAATGCGCTCACGATTAAGAGGCAGTTCGGTAATATCGTCGAAAACAACGACGCCACTGATTGCAGACTCTGGTTCATTAGTCATTGAGCTGGCCACTCTAAGGTATCTCAGTGGTTCAGAATCACTAATTTGTAAAGCAACGGTAGTGACGCTCGTTTCAGTTGCAGGAGAACCGGCAACAGAGGATTGGCTAGCTGCAACCTTATGCGCAAGTGCTTCTTCAGCGAGTGCATCAGACACTGGTATTTCAGTAACCTGGGTTTCAGACGCCGCGTGTGCGTTATTGGTTGCCGCAAGGTACACCGGGCAACTGTTGCCTGGCAGCGGCTCCAAAGACCGGGATGAGAGAAAGGTAATTGAAGTAGGCCAGTGGAACGGTACAGCCTCTGCAAGCTGGCCGAACAACCGGCGGGCGGCATCGTTAATTATCAATACGCGACAATCACGATCAAATGCGACAATGGCACTACTAGCCACATTCATTACCATTTCCTGCCGACGATTACTGGCCGCTAGTGACAACTGTTGACGTCGCGACATCTGCCTCAGCAGCTCGTTAGCGTGTGATTGTAGTTTTTGTTCTAACAGGCTTCCAAGGCAGTCGGCCAGTAAGAAAAACTCAATGTCACTTACAGGTGGTTCTTCGGGCACAGTCAGATCAGACAGCACCCACAACGATCCAATGACAACCGGGCGAGATACAGAGTCAGTTTGCACTGCGCTGGCGATGGACGGCACTGGTGCAAGTGTTGTAGTAATTGCACACCCTGTGGCTAAACCGAACGGCGAAGACTCTGGCAATGTTATGTTAGAAGCTCGCTGATTTACGCCTTCATTGTTAGTATTTTGATGGTCAGGCAAGTGCACAGGCGACAGGTGCGATATCAACGAGCTGACATCAGTTGATTCAACACCGGATGACGACTTGATATAGTGTCCTCGGTCACCGGAAGATTGCAAAACAAGCACAAGCGCCCTACCGTTAAGAATCGATTGGCCTAATTGCAACACCTGATCAATCGCTTTGTCTGACACATTGCTGGCAGCAAGGATTGCCAATTGTTGATCAAAACCCGTACGTGAATAGACGATTGGTGTTTTATAGTGGTTGTTTA
This sequence comes from Robiginitomaculum sp., assembly GCA_023301505.1. GTDB lineage: Bacteria > Pseudomonadota > Alphaproteobacteria > Caulobacterales > Maricaulaceae > Robiginitomaculum. The sequence goes on along the minus strand of JALZUP010000345.1, from coordinate 4,253 downwards.
ATTGAAACTGCTGCATTAACGCGATGATGCCATCAACAACGCTCAAATCTGCCAGTCGATCATGATAAGCACTGGCAATCTGGCTGGCCATGGCGGTATCGTCAATATGACTGGTCGCCATTGACCAGTTAGGAAACAGTACTTCAGCGAGATCTGTCCTGAGTAAAATGATCGGGTGACGGTGGCGCGTATCCTGTGCAATACGTTGCATTGTTTCTTCAACGGTTGCCTTGCGTCCCTGCAAAATCTGACAGAAGTACTCGCGACTCCATAGCAACAGGCCAGTGAGCCCGTTAGCCTGGTTTAGTTCAATCGATTGCTCACGGATAGCGTCTAGCTCATCAACGTTATCAGGGTTGACCACTTGACTGATGTAGAGTAATGAATAGTGCACGGGCTAAGCTGTAACTGCTAGCAAACGATAAATTTCCTGAGCAAGCGCCTCGAGCCGCACTGGTTTGTGTAAGATTCCATCGGTTAAATTTTTTATATTGTCTACAGCGCTGAACTTTCCACCGGAACGCGCTGGTGCGCCCGTTACGGCCAGTACCACGATGGGATATGGGCATGTTTTATAGGTGTTACCTTTCAATCGAACTCGATTGATAAGCGTTACCCCGCCTTCTTCCAGAATACGTCCGTCTTCGCGCAAAAACAGATCAACAATAAGGAGTCTGTACGGGTTACTTTGCAACAGGATTTCGGCGTCTCCAACTGTGCCGCAACAATCTACTTTATAACCTGCCCGTTGCAGATAGGTTTGCCATAGACCAGCCAGCATGCTGTCGTCTTCGACCAGTAGCAATGAGTTAGCGCCATCTACGGCATCGCCCACTGCAGAGTTTGGTTGCAATTGTGGTGGCTTTTTTTCCATAATTCAGCAACGATTTCAATTGGCTGTGAGGGCTAAACTTCCTGCATAAGAAGCCATAGTAAACAGATTTTTTACAATATATTGTTACTCTCACGTACCGTCATTACTACGCCATTTACTGTTTCATCTGATGAGATGTATGGCGCCATATGAATAGACAAATTCAAAATTTCGTCGAGCGTAGCTGCATTCTTTTCAACAGATACCCCGTTACTCAATACCCGTGTTAAGTCCTCTACCATTTCCGGGTATCGTATATTCAACTTGAAATCGGTTATTGGTCGCTCTATATCGCCCGGTAGCAGATTAATAAATCCGGCCATTTTTGGCGTGAACCTTCTTATTGCCAGTGTGCTGTCCAGAAAGATAATGCCATACCCTGTGGATTTAAGCAGATTGTCCAAATCAGTATTGAGCTCCATCAGCTCGGAGATTTTCTCCTGATACTCTGTGTTAACTGAGTACAGCTCCTCATTGACTGACTGCAGCTCCTCGTTGGTTGACTGCAACTCCTCGTTGGCTGCCATCAGCTCTTCGTTTGTCGCCTGCAACTCTTCGCTGGTTGTATCGAGCTCTGCGTATGCATTTCTCAATTCATGTTGCGAGTCAATGAGCTGTAAATCGAGCTCACGCATGCGCTCGCGCGTGTGTGTATCTGCGCTGTATTGTTCGTCGTTATCGAGTGGCTGACTGTTCTTGCCGGTGTTAACCCCCTTGTTGTCTTCTGCAATAGAAAAAAGCACCAGAAAGTACACCTCTTCCGTTCGCGACAGGTCAGACAGCCGGCGCACCGTTATGTCGACAAGCCGTGGCGGGGCGTCTTTGGCAACGGGTAAAGCGTCCTGAACGGCATTAACCGGTTTGGCCAGAGGTACTCCGCCTAAACGGTAGGTCGTTCGCTTGGGCTCGTTTAAACGAGACAGACAGGTTGATACCGGTACCACGAGCTCAGGGGACAGCAATGTTTCGATATGCGTGGTAACACGCCCAGCGCTATGCAACCCCAGATAGTCGAGGCAGTCACCAAATACATGCAACGCCAGGTGATTGCTGTTCAACAGGATGCCGTCCGGGCCATATTCCTCCAGCAACCGGTCGCGTACACTCTGGTATATATTGCGCTGGTCACGTGGGTATCGCTGCGAAAGCCCCAGCCCTGCCTGACTTAAAGTTGAAGACGCTTTGGCGGATGCGCGCCGAACATAGTCTGGATTAATGTGCTTGATTGGCAGCCGTGTTGAACGTGTCTTTTGCCAAATTTTGGATGAGCCGCTAAATTCACCGAAATTGTCGGCCTGATTACCCAGAGACTCCGAGCTGCCCAGCCACAGAAAACCGCTGTCGCGCAGTGCAAAATTGAACAGTGCTATTGTTCGCTCCTGTGCTTCTGTCTGAAAGTAAATCAGCATATTTCGACAGACGACCAGATCCATCTGCGAAAATGGCGGATCTTCAAGCACGTTATGTGTAGCAAAAACAATCATATTGCGAAGCTGCTTGCTTACCACATAGTTTCCCGACTCATCAACCTTGAAAAACCGGTTCAATCGCTGCGGACTAATATCATTTTGCACATTGGGTGGATACACACCAGCAGAGGCATAGTCGATAGCATCACTGTCTGCATCGCTGGCAAATATTTTGACTGGAATCGAGCTATCGTGTCGCTCCAACAACTCGGTGATCAGCATTGCCAGGGAGTATGGCTCTTCACCACTGGACACACCGACCATCCATACACGTACCGCAGAATCTGTTGTTTTACCTTCTATAATCACTGGTAAAACGGATTTTTCTATATCGTTGTAGGGTTCTTTATCTCTGAAGAACTGGGTAACCCCTATAAGCAAGTCGGACTTCAGCAAATCAAATTCCTGCGGTCTGCTGGTCAGCAGTTCAACATAGGCAGGCAAGGTTTCAACGTTATTTATTCCCATTCTATGTTCGATCCGACGTGCGATCGTGGTCGGCTTGTAGAGTGAGAAATCAATAGCGGTAGTCGCTTTCAGTTGTATGAAAATCCCCTGAAGGAGTTCATGGTTACTCGCCAGGTGCTCGCGAAAGGCCTGGTTTTTACTTGCGGTCAATGGGTGGCGAATATAGGAGACAAGCTGGGTAGCCAACTCGCTGATATCACCAATGGTATCAACATAGCCCGTTCTAATTGATGCTATCGGCATACCATCGAACTCGGCGTCTTCAGGTTGCTGCACCATCACTAAACCGCCTGCTTCTCGCAGTGCCTTTATTCCATGGCTTCCATCACTTCCAGTGCCCGACAAGACGATACCGACAGATCGATTCTGGGCGTCAGCCGCCAACGATCTGAAAAACTGGTCGATCGGTAAGTTGGGATGGCTGGTGCGGTGAATATCATTTAGAAGCAATTTGCCTTCAGATACTATGATGTTACGACTGGGCCGCATCACATATATCTGATTGCGGCGGAGGTACTCCCCATCGTCGGCCAGCTTTACAGGCATTGACGAATGTCGTGCGATCAATTCATCCATCAGCGTGTTGAAATTGGGTGACAGGTGCTGAACCACCACAAAAGCCGCCCCGGTATCTGCTGGTATGCCTTCGAAAATTGCCTGCAATGCAGGCAGACCACCGGCAGATGCACCAATACCTACCACATGACTAGGTGTATCTTCTCCCGGTAGTTCCGGGTTTGATGAGGCGACATCAGCGCGCACAACGTTTGTTGGCTGACTGGTATTGCCAGAGTTTCTTTTCTTCGTATCGACGTGAGTGCCTGCTGGCGAGGCTATGGTTCGAGATTGCGCTGCTGGTTCTGCCAGTATGTCTGAGTCATCATTCATTGTGACCTCCGGCGTGCTTGCACACTGCCAATAATACTTGGGGCCTGAATAGTTACCAGGCTGGTGAAGCAAATTGTCGTGATCTACGGGGTCGCTATTTGCACGAACGATGAATCCGTACTCAGTTCCCGATAATCCAGCCTCAGTGGTGTGTATAGATACACTTCTGTGACAACGCCTTCACTTCATACTAGCTACCAATTAGCTAACTTAATAGTATTGTATACCTTGCGAAATGGAAATTGGCTGCAATTATCTACTTCGGATAATTTTGCTTTATAGAGACTGTATTCAGTATTCCAAACCTTGCGAATAGATCTGCTCGATCTCTACTTTCGCGTAAATATATGCACGTTGAGACAGGCCACTGCGGGGTGATTTTTTTAGTGCTAGTCTATCTGCAGTTATCAGGTTGCCTTCGTAAGGCTTTTGGTAGTTGCCGCCTTGTTCTCGGCAAGCATCCGATTGTTGATCGGTGTGCAGTCATTCTTTACTGTCGATGCCTGGTTGCGTATCAGTGTCATAAAATCTGCTGGAGCGATAAAGCTCACTTC
>JALZUP010000344.1 GCA_023301505.1 Robiginitomaculum sp. | reverse complement strand
AACACTCAGAACACTCAGAACATACCAAATATATTGGGTCTATTTGCAGACTCGCATATGGCCTTTGAAGTGGATCGTCCCCAAGATACTGAGCCCTCTCTTACCGAGATGACGCAAGCCGCCATTCATAACCTCACCGCGCGGCAGACAGGATATTTCCTCATGGTTGAAGCGGGCCGTATTGATCACGCCCATCACGGCACAAATGCCTATAGAGCGCTCAGCGAGACAACAGAGCTATCACGCGCCGTCCAAGCCGCCTTAGCCCGCACCAATCCCGAAGAGACACTTATTTTAGTCACCGCCGATCACTCCCATCCCTTTACCATTGCTGGCTATGCGCAGCGCGGCAACCCTATTTTAGGTCTGGTTAAATCCATAGGGGCGGAAGATTATGCGCGCGATCTCAATGACAATACTTATACGACACTTGGCTATTATACGGGGCCAGTTGTCTCCGATCCGCGCGAAACGCTGACTGATAATATCGTCCAGTCCGAGAATTTTCAGCAGCGCAGCACGATAGAGCTTGAGAGCGGAGCGCATTCTGGCGAAGATGTCATGCTTTACGCTTACGGCGCAGGCGCGCAATATGTGGGCGGCGCAATCGATCAAAAAGAGATTTTTGACATTATCAAGCGCAATTTCGCGAATTAATCTGAACACATCAAAGAAAATGCGCCGCAGCTATAGACGCCCTATCGCGCAACGTCTATTCCGAGCAGAGCGATTATGGCTAGAGAGTGATTCAACATGTATGGGCCCGCCAAAATTAGGCACAGATCAGACGGATTAAAGAACGGGCATAGCCTTAAACGGCTATATATGGCCCGAATTAGCCTTGCTGCTCTAATGAGCAGCCTGTCATGGCAATCTATGGCTCAAACAGTTACCTTTGGCGCGCCAATTACCGTCTTGCCGGGAGAAACCTTGCCCGAAGACAGCCCGTTTCGCGATCCGAACATCATTTATCTGGAAGCTGACAAAATCAATGATCAGCGCGATATTGGCATTATCACCGCCAATGGAGACGTGACCGCGCGCTATCAAACCCGCACATTAAAAGCCAGTGAGCTGATCTATAATATGGCGGAACAGCGCGTCATTGCGCTGGGAAATGTGACGCTCACTGATTTAGAGGGAAATACGCAATTTGCCGAAAAAATTGAACTGACTGATAAGCTTGAATCTGGCGCGGCCAAAGGATTTTATGCCCAGTTCCCTGAAGGCGGCGTGGCGTCAGCGGCCTATGCCATAAGGCGTAATGACGGGATGCTGAGCCTTTATAATGCCTATTACTCACCCTGCCCTATATGCGAAGATTCCGACCCCAGAGATATACCCACATTGCAGGTTAAAGCCGCACAGGTCACGCAGGACACCGAAGACCAAATGATCCATTACAAAGATGCGGTGATTGAGTTTAAAGGCCTTCCTATATTTTACTCACCCTATCTGGCTCATCCTGACCCAACCTCTGAACGCCGTAGCGGATTGCTTTTTCCTTATGGCGGAGCCTCTCGCCGCTTTGGGGCTTTCTATCAACAGCCTTATTATTTCAACCTATCTGATTATTCAGGCCTGACCGTCACCCCGCGCGTAATGACCCAAGTCAATCCGCTCGTTGAGGGCTTATATGAGCGCCGCTTTTTTTCAGGGGACTTAGAGCTACAGGGTAGCTTGACCTATGAGGACTGGTTTGATGGCGATGGTAACACATTTGGGCCCGATGATGTTTTTGCTGACCTCAATGAAGATTTATCTGGCGAAGAGCTACGCGGCCATATTTTTGCGCGCGGTGATTTTGCGCTTGGCTCGACATGGCGATGGGGCTTTGGCGCAGAAGAAGTCAGTGATGATCTATATTTAGAGCGCTATAATATAGATACGGATGACACGGCCTATGGCCTGTTTCAATCTGGAGCGCGCCGCTTGACCACGCAAATCTACGCGGCAGGCCAAGGGGATGATTTTCGGTATACAGTTGGGGCTTACGACTCCAATAGCCTGCGCACGACCGTTACCAGAGACGACGATGATCCCAATCTAATTTTGGTTGAGCGCGAAACAGATGACAGCTTAGCGCAAGTTCTGCCTAAAGTAACGCTAGACCATTATCTGACCGATCCCTTGCTCGGCGGACGCCTTCATGCCTTTGGGGATGTAACCGCGCTCTCACGCAATATTGGTACAGATTATAGCCGCGTCACCGCGGGCCTTAATTATAGCAAAAGCCTTATTGCTCCCGGCGGGATAGAGCTGCGCCCCTATGCTATGCTGCGCGCAGATTATTATGACCTTGAATTTGACGGAGAGGTCGCAGTAGAGCGCGATTTCACACGTAATCTGGGACATGTTGGGATTGAGGCGCGCTGGCCCTTTATTCGCGCGGGCGAGACTGTCAATATGACGATAGAGCCGCGCCTTATGGTAAACCAAAGTTTTGGCGATGATAGAAGCGAAGAGTTTTTCTTCACCGATGAAAACGGCACGCAAAATGCGCGCGAAGACGGCTTTGGCCTTGATCTCGATCGAGCCTTGCTCTGGCGAGCCAATAAGGCTGGCGGATATGATTTATGGCAAGAAGGCTTTCGCGCCGATTTAGGCGTCAGCTTTTCCGCTGATTGGCAGCAAAACCGCGCATCTATATTTCTAGGCCAAAGCTTTGCCGATATCGAAGATGATGAGCTATCTGACAACAGCTTTACCACGGCGAGCGGGCTTCGCAATGATGAGTCCGATTATGTCGGCGAAATTGACCTTGACCTCTTTGGCCGTTTGTCATCCAGCACGCGCTTTCGCTATGATGATGGGGATGATAAATTGCAGCGTATTGATAGCAATTTTTCCTATCGCGGTGACGCCTTGTCTGTAAGTGGGCGGTATTACAAACTCGACGATACAGCCATCTTTCTTGATGGTCTCGAAAATGACATTCCCCTTGAAGAGCTATCTGGGCGTATTAATTACAAGATCACAGATAGTTGGTCTTTAGCTTATACAGGCTTTCGCGATCTGGATGAGAGCACGACCCGCCGCGAAGAAATTGGCGTGGCCTATCAAGATGATTGCGCGCAAATCGAAATTTTTTATGAGCGGGATCGTCGCCGCGGCCTTTCTGGTTCATCAGAAGGCTTTGGCATTCGCCTTAACTTGCTCGCCTTTGGCGGCATAAATCAGTAAAGCTGACGCCCTCATAGCCATAAAAAAACCGGCATATAAACGCCGGTTTTAACATAAATATGGACAAAGCCGCCTCATGACAAAACCGCATCTGGGCCTAACCCGTGCTAGCCCACAAAAGATTTCTCAACCACAAAGTCAGCAGGCTTAGAGTTTGATCCTTCAATAAGACCAAAGCCTTCACATAGCTTTTTCGTATCATTAATCATATCCATAGACCCGCAAATCATAACGCGGTCTGTCTCGCGGTTAAGCGGTTCAACGCCCAGCTCTTCAAATAATTTTCCGCTCTCAATCAAGGTCGTAATACGGCCTTTAAGCGGATATTCCTCGCGCGTTAAACTGGTAATATGCGCCAATTTACCATCGACCATCTCGCCCACAAGTGGGTCATCTTTGAGGCTCTCAGTCAAGCGTAGACCATAGGATAATTCGGCGCGCTGACGGCATGTATGAGTCAAAATGACTTTCTCATAACGCTCATAAGTATCTGGATCGCGCATCAGGCTGGCAAAAGGCGCAATGCCTGTCCCCGTAGAGAACATATAAAGCCGCTTGCCGGGCGTAAGCGCATCCAACACCAATGTACCAACTGACTTTTTGGCAAGCAAAACCTTATCCCCTGGCTTAATCTTTTGTAGCTCAGAGGTGAGCGGGCCATCCGCTACTTTGATCGAGAAAAAATCAAGCTTTTCATCCCAGCTTGGGCTGGCAATGGAGTAAGCCCGCATGATCGGTTTTTTGCTTGGGTCCTTATTGGGCAAGCCAATCATCACAAATTCGCCAGAACGAAAACGAAATGCCGCGGGCCGCGTAATTGAGAAAGAAAAGAGGCGATCCGTATAATGCTCGACCTCTAAAACAGTCTCAGCAGTCGGGGCATTGGGTTTAACCTTAGCAGGCGCAGCAGCGGCAGTCATAGGAGTGTCCTATCTATTAGAAAAATTCACCGCTCATATAGGCGCGAAAAACAAAAATTACAAGCCCCTGTTCGATATATAGAACAGCCATAAGGATGATTTTACTCAGCTATAAAGCTCTGATAGCTCCACTCTGAAATTATGCCCTGACAAAGCCGCATTTGCGCGCTAGAAAATCCCCATGCAGCCCTTATCCCATGCCGCGATTCTTACGCTTATCTATGCCGCTTCAACCAGTCTTGTGAGCCTTGCAGGCCTTATGGCCCCCGCCGGCCTTACGCCCCCTGCCTATAGCCAAGACACAACGCCTGCTGACACAACGCCTGCTGACACAACGCCTGACACCACGCCTGACCGCCAAAGTCTGGAACGCCTGAGCGCGCAGCAAGAAGAGGCTGAAGCCGAGCGCGAGCATCTTGATGCCCAGCGCGCGCAAACTTTGCGCGAGATTGACCGCCTTCAAAATGATCTCGTCAGCACCGCAGCAGAAGCAGCCAGCTATGAGGGCGCGCAGCGCAACATGATTGATCGCCTCAAAGCCTTAGAGGCGGAAGAGGCGAGCCTGAACAGCACAATATTTCAAAACCGCGGAAACTTAACCCAGCTCTTAGCCGCCTTGCAGCGTATAGAGCGTAATCCGCCGCCCGCTCTGGCGATAAACCCGCAAGACGCCAAAGATGCCGCCCAATCGGCACGGCTGCTAAGCGCGATTTCAGCACAGCTTAAAGAGCGCGCCAACATCCTCTCAGGCCAGCTTAGCGCACTAGGCGACGTGAAAAGTAATATTATCGCGCAAAAGACCGAGCTCGAAGACAACCTTGCAGCCTTATCAACGCGGCGCACAAAGCTCACAGACACGGTCAGTGAAAAACAACAGCTTGAAGCCTCAATTTCTGAGCAAAGCGAAGAGCGCTCCCAGCGCATCGCCAAATTGGCCGCCGATGCTGTCTCCTTGCGAGAGCTTATCACCCGATTTGAACAGCGCGCGCGCGCCGTACAGCCGCGCGTCAAACCCGGCACCGCAGCCCCGCCGCCATCCCAAAATGTAACGACAGATAATGGCATCCCTATCCCCAAGCTAAAGCCCCGATCTGGCTTGCCGCCAGAGCCATTAGAGCTGCCGCCCGAAACGCAGCGCTTTGCTGATGCGCGCGGTCTTTTACGCGCGCCCGCACGCGGCCAGATCATCACCCGCTATAATGTGCGCCAGCCAGATGGCGAACGCTCCAAAGGCTTCACCGTTCGCACGCTAAGCGAAGCACAGGTTCTATCCCCCTATGCAGGCCGCATAGAATTTGCAGGGGCGTTTAAAAATTATGACAATGTTGTGATCATTAATGTTGGCGAGGATTATTTCATCCTCATGACAGGTCTGGGCGACGTATTTGGCAAAGAAGGGCAAAATGTCAAAGCGGGCGAACCTGTCGGATTAATGCCCTTTAATGTGACGGAGGGGCCTAAACTCTATATAGAAATAAGAAAAAGTGGCCTGACAATTGATCCAACCCCTTGGCTCGGTACGGCATTTGCAAGACATGGATAAGTAAAGAGCATGGATAAAGCTGAGCAAAGCACGGCTTAAGCACTAGTCATATGCCGCTTTGGGCGCTAAAAGAGATATTAGATAGTTTTAAGACAGGAATTTCGCCTTATGAGATATGTATTACCGACAATGGGATTTGTGGCTGCGGCAAGTTTGTTTGCCTTTTCAAGCACAAGCCGAACAGCCATTGCGGTGGAACGTCCTTCTCATCAGCAAACATTTCAACAATTAGAGCTTTTTGCCGATGTTTTGGCCCGTGTACGCAATGAATATGTTGTCGAAGTTGACGATTCTCAGCTCATTGACGATGCCTTAAATGGCATGCTCCAATCTTTGGACCCACATAGCAGCTATGTCAGCCCGCGCGATTTTGAAGAAATGCAAACCAGTACGCGCGGCGAATATGGCGGCCTTGGCATGGAAGTGATTGGCGAAGATGGCTATCTGAAAGTCATTACGCCCATTGACGACACCCCCGCAGAGCGCGCTGGTATTATGTCAGGTGACTATATTAGCGAAGTTGACGGCGAGAGCATTTTAGAGCTCACCCAAAATGAAGCTGTTGATCTTCTGCGCGGCCAAGCAGGTGAACCTGTCACAGTGACTGTCATCCGCGAAGGTGAAGATGATCTTCTTGAGATCACAATGGTGCGCGAGATTATCAAACAGCGCGTCGTGCGTCACCGCGTTGAGGACGATATGGGTTATGTACGTATTTCCTCATTTAATGAGCGTACAGGGCCAGAGTTAGAAAAAGCGATTAAAGAGCTTAAATCTGAAATGGGCGGAAGCATTCCAGGCCTTGTTGTCGATTTGCGTAATAATCCGGGCGGTTTGCTTGATCAGTCCATCCGCGTCTCCAGTGTCTTTTTAGATGGCGGCGAAGTCGTTTCAACACGCAGCCGCGACCCCAGAGATACAGAACGCTATAATGCCGAACGCGGCGAGCTTTTAGACGGCGTTCCCGTTGTCATCATGATTAATGGCGGCTCAGCCTCAGCAGCAGAAATTGTGGCCGGCGCATTACAAGATCGCCAGCGCGCTGTCATTTTGGGCATGACCTCATTTGGTAAAGGCTCTGTGCAATCTGTCATCCCCCTCTCAGGTGGCCGTGACGGAGCTTTGCGCCTCACAACAGCGCGTTATTACACGCCAGCGGGCCGTTCCATTCAAGGCACAGGCGTTGACCCTGATGTAGCCGTCTCTTACGCCAAAGATGATGGCAAAGATTATAGCCGGCTTAGCGAATCAGATCTGCGCAATTCTTTATCCAATGAAGCTGAAGAAGCTGAAAAAGCCGAGCAAGTCATAGATTATCCGCCAGAAGATTTTGATCTTGAAGATGATTATCAACTCAAGCGGGCCGTTGAAATTCTCAGAACCCCGAATTTTAGCACCCTTATGGTCGCTAGAGCTGAGGTGACCCCATAATCTGCGCCAAAGCGCCGAACTTAGGCTAAAACCTACAAAATAATCTCAAACCCTCATGGCATCACAAGCTCTGCCGTGAGGGTTTTTTCATGGCTAAACATACCAACAATATGTGATTTACTTTTTTTCAGGCTAGCGTTGGCGCGGCTTGGACTGTATCACACCCCCATGACCACTCGCCAATTTGTTTCAACCTCATCCCGATCTGCATCGCAGGCAGGGCCATCTTTGAAGTTAAACGCCCTTTTATGCGCGGCTGTGCTCGCCCTTGTCCCTACGCTGATTTACGGCGTTTATAAGGTTAAGGGCAATATGACAGATGCTCAATCGCGCGGCGAATTGGCCTTAAACGCCCCCGAAGCGCCCCCCGCAGATTTTAATTTACTAACGGCGCAGATTGATTTGCCCGATTTACTCGACACCGAAGATGTTGCCGAAATTGCCGTCACGCCAACGCCCCTTAATGCCAGCCTTAATATTGACGCAGGGGCAAATGAGGACCCAAACAATAGCCTCGCAGGCGCGCAAATCATTCCGCCTGTCAGTGAGCAAGGCAATGCTTTCCCTGACATAGACCCGCCAATATCTGAACCCGCAACTAGGCCTGCGCCGCAAGTCCAAATACAAAGCGTCGTGCCAAACCAAATTTTGATTGACGGCAAGCCGATTAATGGCGGAGCAGAGCCTATGCGCGTTGGAGATCAGCTTAAGCAGAGCGTGCCCAGCGGATTTAAACCATCAACATTTTCAGGCCCGCTTGTTCGCGCGCCTATTTCTGGGCTCTCGCGCCCCTCTCCCTTCGGCCTAGTTCCCGCGCCAAATGCTGCGCGCGGGCAAAGCCCGCTCTTGGCCTATAAGCGCCCTTTCACCGCGCCAGCGGCCAAATATAAACAGGTCTCCCTAATCGTTGGCGGGCTTGGCGTGAACCGCGCCCTGACACTTCGAGCGATTAATGAGCTTCCGCCCGATGTCACCCTCTCATTTGCCGCCCATACAAATGGCCTGCAAGGCTGGATTGATCAAGCCCGTAGCAAAGGCCATGAGGTCTTACTTGAATTGCCTATGGAGCCTTATAATTTCGACCCCCGCCCTGCCAGCGCGCAATATGTGCTGCGCAGCGATGTTCCGCCAGCCGTCAATATACGCAATCTGGATTACTTACTCTCGCGCGCACAAGGCTATTTCGGCGTGACCAATTATTTAGGTGAGAAATTTTTACAAACCCCAACCGCTAACTCATCCATCCTCGCCCAGCTCAAAGATAGCGGGTTAGGATTTATACATGATGGGACGGGGGCCAGCATCACCCTGAATGCAACGGCTGATTCCCATAATTTGTCTTGGACGCAAAACCGCGCCGTGATCGATAATAACCCTGAGGTTAGCAAAATTCGAGATGTCTTAACCACGCTAGAGCTTGGCGCGAATGATAAAACCCCAGTGCTGGGAATGGGATTTTCCTACCCGCAGACAATAGACGCCATTATCGCGTGGTATGAAGACAGCGCAGAACGCGGCATGGTCTTAGCTCCAGCCTCGGCTGGCCTTAATCAGCCATAACGCTTAGCTTAGGCCGCGCGCAATGGATACACTCACAAATAACTCCCAGATAAAAACTAAAGCAGAAAAATCTGAATATCGCCGCTGCGTAGGCGTGATTTTATTTAACCGCGAGGGCAAAGTCTGGTCTGGACGCCGCGCGGGGCCAGGCGGAACCGAAATGAGCGGCGATCATATTTGGCAATTTCCCCAAGGCGGCATTGATAAAGGCGAGCCAGCTAGCTTCGCCGCTTTGCGCGAATTATATGAGGAAACAGGAATTGGCATCCAGCACCTTACCCCGCTGGCAAAAACCGAAGACTGGCTCTATTACGATTTTCCAAGCACGCACAAGCCCAAAGAAGGGCGCAATTGGCGCGGCCAAAGACAGCGCTGGTATGGCTATCGCTATCTTGGCACGGATGCAGATTTCAACCTCAATATACATGAAGCAGAATTCACTGAATTTAAGTGGATTGACCTTGCGCAGGCCCCAGACTCTATCGTGCCGTTTAAACGCGGCGTCTATGAAGAGCTAGCCCGCATTTTCGTCCCCTATGCCCAGCCCGCCTGACATAAATTAAGGGCAAACAAAACACAGCTAGCTCAGCTAGGCGCGCCATATCACAAAAAACCCTGCCGCGGCGAAGGCCAAGACAGGGTCTTTAAAATTCATCTATAAGGTAAGCAGTTAGCCGACTAATTGGCGTAATCCGTCAATATTTTGGCGCGCGTCAAGCTCTGCGTCACCGACCAACTCAGCAAGAGCCGCCTCAGCAGCATTTAGCTCTTCAGCCAAAGCCTCTTTATCCAGATCAGCTAGAACGGAGGCCCGCTCTGCCAAAATTGTGAGGCCATCTGGCATAACGTCCGCAAAACCGCCTGCAATAAAATAGTCAGTTCTAGTCCCGCCATCAACAACGCTTACAATACCCGTGCGGATAGCTGCCATGAAAGGCGAGTGGTTTGGCAACACGCCAAAATCACCCTCTGTGCCCGGCACATTGACCTGATCCACAGCGCCAGAGAAAAGCTCGCGCGCTGGAGAGACAAGAGAAAAGTTGAGTTTATCAGCCATATTTGGCTCCTATATCTCAGATAGCCCTAAGCAGGTTTTACGCTGCTTCCGCTGCCATTTTGCCCGCTTTAGCGATCACATCATCAATGCCGCCAACCATATAGAAGGCTTGCTCTGGCAAGTGATCATATTCGCCGTCAACAAGACCTTTGAAAGACTTCACAGTCTCATCTAGCGGCACTTGGATACCCGGTGAACCTGTAAAGATTTCCGCCACATCGAAAGGCTGTGAGAGGAATTTTTCAACTTTACGGGCGCGCGAGACGACCATTTTATCTTCTTCAGACAGCTCATCCATGCCCAAAATCGCGATGATATCTTGCAGGGATTTATAACGCTGTAGAATTTCTTGAACTTTACGTGCTGTTTCATAATGCTCAACACCAACCGTGCGCGGCTCTAGAATACGAGACGAACTATCAAGTGGGTCAACGGCAGGATAGATGCCTTTTTCTGAAATGGCGCGGTTTAGAACAGTTGTCGCGTCCAAATGGGCAAATGATGTCGCTGGAGCTGGATCGGTCAAATCATCGGCTGGCACGTAAACGGCCTGAACAGATGTAATAGATCCTTTTGTTGTTGAGGTAATCCGCTCTTGCATGGCGCCCATTTCAGTGGCCAGTGTAGGCTGATAACCCACCGCAGATGGGATACGGCCAAGAAGGGCTGACACTTCAGAACCTGCTTGAGTAAAGCGGAAGATATTATCAACGAAGAATAGAACATCTTTGCCTTCTTCGTCGCGGAAATATTCAGCTTGTGACAAACCTGTCAAAGCCACGCGTGCGCGCGCTCCAGGAGGCTCATTCATTTGGCCATAGACCAATGTCGCGCGGCTCTCGCCTTCAAGGTCGATCACGTTAGATTCGATCATTTCGTGGTAAAGGTCATTCCCTTCACGCGTCCGCTCGCCAACACCCGCAAACACTGAATAGCCGCCAAATAGTTTGGCGATATTATTGATCAATTCCATAATCAAAACGGTTTTACCAACGCCGGCACCGCCGAACAGACCAATTTTACCACCTTTTGAATAAGGGCAAAGCAAGTCGATAACTTTAATACCAGTCGCCAGAACTTCTGTATCTGTCGCTTGGTCAACAAAGGCAGGAGCTTCTTTATGGATAGAGGCAACGACTTTGGTTTTAATCGGGCCGCGTTCATCAATTGGCTCGCCAATCACATTCATGATGCGTCCAAGTGTTTCTGGGCCAACAGGCACAGTAATTGGCTTGCCCAAATCGGCTACCGCTTGGCCACGAACCAGACCTTCGGTCGAGTCCATCGCGATGGTGCGCACTGTGCTTTGGCCCAAATGCTGCGCCACTTCAAGCACAAGGCGGTTGCCTTGGTTATCCGTCTCCAGAGCGTTTAGGATAGATGGCAGAGCGCCATCAAATTCCACATCGACAACCGCGCCAATAACTTGGCTGATACGGCCAGTCGCCTTAAGGGCGGCGGCCTTTTTAGTTGTCTTCTTCTTAGCTGCTGGCTTTTTTGCCACTGCTTTTTTAGTTGCTGCTTTTTTCGTTGCTGCTTTCGCCATGATTGTGTTCCTCTTGGCTGACTAGAGCGCTTCCGCGCCCGAAATAATTTCAATAAGTTCAGATGTAATTTGGGCCTGACGTGTTCTGTTAAATTCGAGCGATAATTTATCAATCATCTCGCCTGCATTACGCGTCGCATTATCCATGGCCGTCATTTTAGAGCCCATTTCGCCCGCAACATTTTCCAGCAAAGCTGTGAAAATCTGCGTGTTCAAATTACGCGGCAATAGCACTTTCAAAATGCCCGCCTCATCTGGCTCATAGCTGTAAATCGCGCCTTTAAGATCAGGAGCGAAGGTTTTATCGGCTGTAGATTCTGTATCTGCTTCGTCTTGAGTGCCAATCTCTGCTAGAGCAGGAATAAGCGTGGCAGATTTTGGATTTTGTATCAAAACATTTTCAAATTCGGAATAGACCAGCTTGCAAATATCAAAGTCGCCCGCTTCAAACATAGCCGTAACCTGCTCGCCAATTTTTTGAGCGATACCTGCATGCAGGCTGCGCTCTTCTTTTAGCGAGACATATTCGACAACGCGGTCTTTATACATACGGCCAAGCTGATCATAGCCTTTTTTGCCGATGATAAAGAGCTTAACGGTCTTGCCATCACGCTCTAGCGCGACAAGTTCTTCACGCGCCTTGCGAACAATATTGGTATTAAAGCCGCCGCATAGACCGCGATCCGCCGTCGCAACAACCAGAAGCACAGTCTCAGATTTTCCATTACCAATAAGCATTTGCGGCGCATCACCGCCATCGCCCATAGAATTGGCCAAATTGACAATCACAGCATTCATACGGTCGCCATATGGGCGCGCCGCCTCAGCCGCTTCTTGCGCTTTACGCAATTTCGCTGCCGCCACCATTTGCATGGCTTTGGTAATCTTCTGCGTCGACTTAACCGACGCGATCCGACTTTTAAGCTCTTTTAAGCTAGCCATTGCTTAGCTCCCAAATAGTGGACTTTACGCCGAAAACTTCGCTGTGAAGCTATCAAGAGCAGCTTTCAAATCAGCTTCTAGGCTGTCTGATAGCTTTTTCTCAGAGGCGATGCCTTTAAGAATGCCCGCATGATCAGCATGAAGGTGAGCCAGAAGCTCGCGCTCATATGTGCCAACCTGTTTCACGTCGATACCGTCAAGATAGCCGCGCGTACCCGCATAAATAACGGCCACTTGCTCTTCCACTTGTAGCGGAGAGAATTGCGGCTGTTTTAAAAGCTCTGTTAGGCGCTCACCACGCGCTAGCAATTTTTGCGTTGAGGCATCAAGGTCTGAGCCAAATTGCGCAAAGGCCGCCATTTCGCGGTATTGAGCCAGCTCACCTTTAATCGGGCCAGCCACCTGTTTCATCGCTTTAATCTGAGCAGATGAGCCCACGCGTGAAACTGACAGACCCACATTCAGAGCAGGGCGAATGCCTTGGAAGAACAAATCAGTCTCTAGGAAAATCTGGCCATCTGTAATCGAGATCACATTGGTCGGAATAAAGGCAGAAACGTCATTGCCTTGTGTTTCAATAATCGGCAGAGCGGTCAAAGAACCGCCGCCATTATCTTCATTCAGCTTGGCCGCGCGCTCTAGCAGACGGGAATGAAGATAGAAAACGTCACCTGGATAAGCTTCACGTCCCGGCGGGCGGCGAAGTAGAAGTGACATTTGGCGATAAGCCACAGCTTGCTTAGACAGATCATCATAAATGATCAGGCCATGCATGCCATTATCGCGGAAATATTCGCCCATCGCGCAACCTGCAAAAGGAGCAAGGAACTGAAGCGGGGCTGGCTCTGAAGCTGTCGCGGCAACGATAATGGAATAGTCCATTGCGCCGTTTTCTTCGAGCGTTTTAACAAGCTGCGCCACTGTAGAGCGCTTTTGGCCGATAACAACATAGATACAATATAGCTTGTCATTATCGCGGCCTTCGTCAAAGGCAGCCTTTTGGTTCAAAATCGCATCAACAGCCACGGCTGTTTTACCTGTTTGGCGGTCACCAATGATCAATTCGCGCTGACCACGGCCAACGGGGATAAGAGCGTCAATCGCTTTAATACCTGTCTGCACAGGCTCATGCACGCCCTTGCGCGGCATAATTCCCGGCGCTTTAACATCAACGCGGCGGCGCTCTGTCGCTTTAATTGGGCCTTTGCCATCAATTGGCTCGCCCAGCGGGTTAACAACACGGCCCAAAAGACCTGTCCCAACTGGCACATCCACAATTTCGCCAAGGCGCTTAACTGTGTCGCCCTCTTTAATGCCGCGGTCATCCCCAAAGATAACCACACCGACATTATCGCTCTCAAGGTTAAGAGCCATACCCTTAACACCGCCCGGAAATTCGACCATTTCACCGGCGCGAACATTATCAAGGCCGTAAATACGGGCAATACCGTCACCGACGGAGAGAACCTGACCAATATCAGACACTTTGGCTTGTGTGCCAAAGTCTTTGATTTGTTTTTTCAGGATGGAGGAAATTTCAGCAGCGCGGATATCCATGGCTTAGACCTCTTTCATAGCGAGTTTAATACCCTCAAGTTTTGTCTTGAGAGAGCTGTCAAATAAACGGGATCCGATCTGTACGACGAATCCCCCGAGTAGGTCAGGGTCAATATTGGTTTCAATATCAACACTCTTCCCAAGTGATTTTTTCAAATTAGTTTTAAGCGAGGCAAGTTGTGCGGCGCTCAGTTTAGACGCAGACGTTACAACCGCTTTGGACGCGCCGCGCTCTTTGGCGAGCTGTTCTTGGAACGCCTTGAGCATAGCAGGTATCTCAGCAGCGCGGCGATTCTGTGCCGCCATGCCCGCAAAATTGCTTACAGTCTTGCCGATTTTCGCGCTCTTACATAGAGCCATAATCGCCTTCACCTTGTCTTCTATTTTAAAAACAGGGTTAGAGGCCATAGCCTGAATAGTCTCGCTTGACGCGAATAGCTTTTTGAGCGCTTTGACGTCTTTTTCGACTGTTTTCAAAGACTTAGTCTCTTTGGAGAGATCAAGAAGCGCTGTCGCATATCGCTCAGCGGCTTCAGTTGCAATCACGTCAGTATCGGACACGATATAGGGCCTATTCTTAGAGAGGCGGTTTGCCAGCGTAGCGGCAGCTCACCTTGTTAAAATACAGCAAAAGGAGCGTCCCCCTTCGCAAAGTCGCGCTCTGATAGCAGGGTTTAATCGCTATTCCAAGGACTCATTCATAGCGACAGAATGGCACCATTTGACGCAGGTCAAACCATATTAAAGCCAGAATAAATATAGCCTTTGCCATCAATCTTTAGCGCCAGTCCCCATTCACCCCCTGCCATAGGGTCAAGAGGGATATGGCCGCCGTATCACTGCGCAAGATACGCGGGCCTAGCGAGACAGGCGTGACATAGCTTTGGCGGCGTAAATTTTCGCGCTCGCTTTCATCAAATCCGCCTTGCGGCCCAATCAATATGGCGCATGGCCCAGCGGTTTTGCGCAGCCCCGTTAAGGCAGGCTCACCGCCCCCTGCCTCATCCGCATATATAATGCGGCGCGACTTATCCCATTTTGCCAATAATTTAGACAGCTTTACGGGCGCTTTAAGCTCTGGCAGGTCAAGCCGCTCGGTCTGCTCCGCCGCTTCAATGATCTGGCTTTGCGCGCGATCAAGGCGTAATTTTGCAAATTGCGTGCGCGCCGTTATCACAGGCTGCACATATGACACGCCCAGCTCTGTGGCTTTTTCAAGAATAAAAGCCGTGCGGTCTTTTTTCACGGGCGCAAATAGAAGCCAAATATCTGGCGCAGGCGATGGCGCGCGCAGGCGCTCTTTAAGAGTGAGAGTAACTGCCTTGCGCGCAATGTCGACTATTTGCGCGCGATATTCACCATCACTGCCATTAAAGAGGCGCACATCATCGCCCGCACTTTTGCGCATGACAGTCGATAAATAATGCGATTGCTCTTTGGGCAAGACAATACTGGCCTCTGCTGTGAGGGATTGCGGCACATAAAGCCGCGCTAGGGTATAATTTGCTCTCATAAGCTTGTCATAACCGATTAAGTCCCGCTAATCACCCCCCATGAGCCAAGCTGTCAAAGATTCGCGTAAGTCACATTGGGTGAACCGTTCGCCCAGCGCGCTGCGTCCTTACTTGCAACTGTCACGCCTTGACCGCCCTGTGGGATATTGGCTATTGACCCTGCCCGGCTGGATAGGACTCGCCTTTGCCGGCTTTTCACAAAATTATAGCGGCGAGGACATTAAGCTCGCTCTGCTTATTCTCATCGGCGCGATTGCCATGCGCGGGGCAGGCTGTACTTATAATGATATTGTTGACCAAGACCTCGACGCGCAGGTCGAGCGTACGGCCTTGCGCCCCCTACCCGCTGGCACGGTCACGACGCGGCAGGCATGGATATGGCTGTTTGCGCAATGCGCTGTCGGGCTGATTGTGCTGCTATGCTTACCAAGGCTGGCGCAGATTATATCGCTATGCTCCATACCCCTAGTCGCCGCTTATCCCTTTATGAAGCGCATCACATGGTGGCCACAGCTCTGGCTGGGCATGACCTTTAACTGGGCTGTGCTTGTGGCCTATGCGGCGAAGACGGGCGAGGTGAGCGCGCCTGTATTGATACTATATGCAGGCCTGATATTTTGGACGATTGGCTATGATACGATTTATGCCTGCCAAGACATTGAAGATGACGGGCTGGTTGGGATCAAAAGCACGGCGCGGCGCTTTGGGCGCTATGTAAGACCTGCCGTCGCCTTATGTTACCTGATTTGCCTCTGCTTGATATTATATGCCTGCACCATGAGCCTAATGGGAGAGATGATGTGGCGAGCCTTATTTTTGCCCTTGATTTTTTTGCTCGTACTCATCAGCTTTTTCGCGCTTCATCTCATTTGGCAAATTTGGGCCTTTAGACCTGATGACGCGGCTAAAGCTTTGGCGATCTTTAAATCGAACTTTTGGGCGGGGATCATTCTCACACTCAGCCTCACGGCCTATTCTTTTATATGGGGATAATAAACGGTTTTTTCACCAAAGCGTGAAACCAACTTGTTTGGTAATCCACCCCTATATCCCCTATATTAGGGGTAATAAAGGAGACAGCTATGTTGACAAAAAGCCTTACACGACGCCAACTCTCTCTCGGAGGCGCCGCCGCGCTTGCATTAACCGCATGCAGCCAAGCAGGCAATGCCGATACTTTACAGGAGACAGCCATGTCAGACAAAAAAATGTCAGATACAGACTGGGCTAATTTAACCGAAGCTGAGTGGCAAACACGCCTGAGCGCCCAAGAATTCAATGTTTTACGCAAAGAAGGCACAGAACGCCCTTGGAGCAGCCCATTAAATGATGAAAAACGCGCAGGTATATTTGTCTGCAATGGGTGCAAATTACCATTATTCACCAATGAGATGAAATTTGATAGCGGCACAGGTTGGCCTAGCTTTTTTAATGCAATTGATGGCGCGGTCGAGACCAAAGTAGACCGTAAATTATTTGTTGCCCGCACAGAATATCATTGCGCGCGGTGCGGCGGCCATCAAGGCCATGTGTTTAATGACGGCCCCGAGCCAACGGGTTTACGATATTGCAATAATGGCGTCGCACTCGAATTTATTGAGGCTTAAGCCCAGAAAAGAGCGTCTGAATTTTCAGGATTGATTTTTGAAACTTTAGACGCATAGTAATATTATTAAGCCGTCCAATAGTTGGGCCGCATTTTGAAAGGAGGTTTGATTTGTCTATCTATTTTGAGGGGTCTGCCCGAAGCTGTTAACTCAGCCCTTTCGTAAACGCGAAATTGGGTAAAGAGCTTTCTATCTTGAAGCTGGCATGACGCCAGTGAGACCCAAACTTCAGAACGTGCCCCGCTGATACTGTCAGCGGGGCATTGTTTTTTAATTATATATTAGCCGCCATTTTATAACTAAGCCTCAAAAGCATAACCCAGCAGCCATGATATATGCAGCCATGATATATACAGTTTCAACATTTGTGCCTTTGGCCTTTTTTCACGACTTATGGCGGACGCTGAAATATCGCGCCGAATTTGGCGCGCGCTTTAGCCCAGACGAGCTGCACGTCCATATAGGACTGCTTATTTTCTTGTCCCTTTTATATATATTGCGCAAATCCCGACATGCCCCCCTTATCGCGCTTGCCGCAGTGGGCGCGGTTCAGTTCGCCAATGAATTAATCGACTTTATATTGATTATATTTGCCGATGATTCATGGAACTGGAAAAGCGCCGTCAAAGATACGGTGAAATCAATATTCTGGCCGGCTATTTTGGCGGGACTGCTCAAACATAGCCACCCTGATTTTCAAACTGACTTTCGCAATAAACCCGCCCCAAAATAGCTAAAAAGGGACAGGCGCGCTAAAGCTAACCCGCTCTCCCCCATCAGGATGATGAAACTCTATCCAGCGCGCATGGAGCATAAGGCGCGGCGCGGCGGCAAAGGCCTCATCAGGTGCATAGAGCTGATCACCTATAATGGGATGGCCGAGGGCGAGCATATGCACTCGCAATTGATGCGAGCGGCCTGTAATCGGAGTCAGGGCCATACGCGTCACCTGTTGTCCTCCTAACAGCTCATAGCCCATCACGTCCCATTGCGTGAGCGCCCTTTTACCCTGCGTCTCATCCACCATTTGTACAGGGCGGTTGGGCCAATCACAGCGCAGAGGCAAATCTATCTGCCCAGCTATGTCTTGCCCTGTCTCTTGCTCTGCCTCTGGAATTATCTCTGAAGTTGTTTCTGGCTCCCCCTTTGAAACCCTGCCCCAAACAAGCGCCTCATAAGACTTTTTCACATGACGGCGTTCAAATTGTAGCCCTAAATGCCGATGAGCCTGAGCATTACGCGCCATGACCATCACGCCAGAGGTTGCCAGATCAAGACGGTGTACAATCCGTGCTTGCGGGTCACTACGTTGAAGGCGGGACTCCACACAGTCCTTATGGTCTGCCGCTTTGCCCGGCACACTCAAAAGGCCTGCTGGCTTATCCACACAATAAATTTGCGTGCATTTGTGGATAAGTACCGGGCCATTTTCAGGCGGTTTATAGTCAAATGGACGGTTATAAATGATCGGGTGGCGCGCTGACATAGCCGCGCTCTAGCAGGCTGCGCCCCTATTGGCAAAGGGACTCCTAAAGGGACTCCTATTGGCAATAGACGCCTAGCTTCAAATCAACTCTCTTATCAAGAATGTGTATTAACCAAGTAAAGAGCAAGATTAACTATTTATTAACCTGTAAAGTTCTCGTGATATACAATGTGATCTAGTATTAACATAATTACATGCAATATACACATCCTGTTCACTTAAGAAGGCGTATTAAAATATGAAAGCGTTAACCATAATGTTTGCGCTTTCAATTGAATGAAAGGATGATGACATGGCCATTATGACCCTCCCCCAGTCAGAAATAGCTTATCCACACCTTACCCCCATAAATACCCCCAAAGTGGTCAGCCTTGCTAAAGCTATTGTGACGGATGGACTCTTAAACCCAATTCTCGTGACTAAGGCCAAAACAAGCAAAACTGATACAGCCAGCGCCCCTTACCGCGTTATTGATGGCGAAAAGAGACTACGCGCCTTTGAACTGCTAAGCCATGCGAAGCGTTTGCCACGCTCGCTGCGCCTTGTGCCTTGCCTTGAGCAAAGCTGCGCGCCTAATAATGCGCCTAACCGCCCTGCCCTGAAAACTGATAGTGAATTTGTCCACGCCATTTGCGACGCCTTTAGCGCTGGCGCGAGCAAAACGGCCCTCATGGCCCGCTTTGCTTGCACCGCTAGCGCAGTAGATCAGGCCTTATCGCTTAATAATCTGAATGAGCAAATTATGGATTATTTCTCCAGCGGGCATTTATCGCTAGAACAAGCCGCTGCCTTTGCAAGCCTGCCCAATAAGCAAGCCCAATGGACCCTATTGCAAAAACTTGGCCCCTTCGCCCATGCCGCCGATGTCATTTCGGCAATATTGGGCGGCGAGACGGTTTTGACTATGCCAAATGGAGAGCTGTTAATCTTACCATCGCGCGAACCCCGCTTTAACCCCGCCTCGCACCCATCCCCCGCAGAGCATTACGCAGCTTAGGCAGGGCTAACATATAGGCATTGCGATCTGCCATCTGGACAAATTAGTTCACATATGTAATATTTATTGTCTCATTTTAGATAATTCAAATATTACATAGGTGCCTATATGGCCATAGCGCGCCCCGTTGATCGGCGTTTATTCTTTCTCTTTGACCGCAGCCATGCGCGTTTGTCTAAGCTGGCCGATAAACGCCTGCGCCGCTCTGCTGGGATAAAGACAGCCCAAGCCGCCGCCTTATTTTATCTCGGCTTTCACGATGATTGCCTGCTCTCTGAACTGGCTGAAGGTGTCGGGCATAATAATTCCGCCATTACAGGCCTCATTGACCGTATGGAGCGCGCGGGTCTGGTCACGCGCATTGCCGTGCTCTCTGATGGGCGCGCGCGCAAAGTACGCTTAACCGATAAAGGCTGGGCCATACGCGAAATCGTCATGCGTGACTTTCGCGATTTTAACGATCACCTGCTTAAAAATTTTTCAGATAGTGAAGTTGAAGTCATTTACCGCTTTTTACAAAATGCCCCAGAGAATGTGGCCGCATTAGACAGCTCTAGCCCTAATCCCTAACCCAGCCCCATAAATAATAAACGCTGTTTTAAACTCAGCCCGCGCGGGCCTGATGCTTTCAGGCTGCCGCGAGATTTCTTTATGTCAAATCTGGCCGCGCGGCTGGCCGTATAATGTGGACTATCAACCTGATCGACTTGAATCATTTGCGCGCGCGCCTCATCACGCCCAAGCGTTAAATGAATATAGCCGCGCCGCATCGCATTATAATAGCGCACGTCCTGATTACTCTGCGTCATTAGCAAGGCATAATCTTTCGTCGCCTCACCAAAATAGGCCTCAAGGGTTGGCGAGCTGACAGAACTTGTGCCCAGCTCAATGCCCATCTTTGTGCCTTGCTGCGTTGTTAAATCATTGAGCCAAAACTCATGGGCGTCACCTGTAACCACCAAAATATCATTTATATTGGCCTGGGTCAGGCGCTCATAAAATTGCTCGCGCGCCCATGGATAGCCATCCCAACTATCAGTATAAACGGGTAAGGCATATTTAGAAACCTCTACAAATTCGCGCACTTTGGGCCAATCAGGCTCAAGAGCCGAAACAGAAGCCTCATCAACATGAGGGGTGAGATCAGGTGTTGCGAGGCGGCCCATAACCACCTGATTTGCCAATATGCGCCACGGCTTGCCCGCCTGTTTGGAGCGCAGAAACTGATCCATAATAAAATCCATTTGCGGCTCGCCTAAGACATGACGATCTGGCGCGCTCAGCACATTGTCTTTAAACTCGGCCACATCTTGGGCACTTTTAAAACTCGCCGTATAATCATCCATATTGATTGGCTCGGCGCGCTCCGTTAGGCGCGTCTCAGCCGTGACCAATGTCAAAAGATCGCCAAATTCATAAGCAGCATAGCGCGCATAGGCGGGCCGTCCATCGGCAAGCTCGCGCACAGGCATCCATTCATAATAGGCCTGTATAGCCGCGTCACGGCGCGCGCTCCACTCCCCTTCGGCACTGGGCTGATGATTGCCCGCGCCAGCGATATAACTATCATCGGCGACTTCATGATCATCCCAAAGCGCAATTAAAGCCGCACGCCGCGTCATATTTTGCAAAGACGGGTCCGTGCGATATTGGGCATGACGCTGGCGATAATCAGACAAGCTAACCGTCTCATGAGGCGGAATATGATTGCGCGCCCCGCCGTCCACCGCCCCTCCCCAGCCATCAAGACCATATTCGTAAAAATAGTCTCCCAAATGAATGATCGCGTTCAGATCTTGCGCCGTTTTGGCAATCTCTTCATAGACGTTAAAATAACCTGCCTGAAAATTCGCGCAGGAGATAATCGCAAAGTCTAGCTGCTTAACAGCGCCGCGGGGCAAAGTTTTAAACTGCCCTATATCAGAGCGCTCTCCATCTGGGTCGGCGAAGCGGTAATAATAAACCTGTCCCGGTTCCAAATTATCAATATCGGCTTTGACCGTATAATCGCGCGTGCCATCTGTTTGCACCTGCCCTGTCAATAAAGCCGAGGAGGCAAATAAAGGGTCGGGGCTGACCTGCCATGTAAGGGTAATGGGAGATATCTCAGCGCCCTTTTGCGGGCTCACACGCGTCCAGATAATCATGCGCCCCGGTGCAGGATCCCCACTGGCAACACCATGAGAAAAACGCGGTGACGTCCAAGGGGTCTCACCTTGCTGAGCTTGAGCGCCTTTTTGAGACGACGCAGTTCGGCCCGCACAGCCCGCCGCGCCAAGCCCAACGCCAAAAGCGCCAATATAGCCTAATGCGGCCAACATATATCTACGTGTTATATTTATCATAATTACAAGGTTACAGATTGGCTCTCAGATTACTCCAGATTGCCCCCAAGTCGTTTAAGACCCTAATCATCTTTGAGCCGGCGTGCAATCAATGGATTGGGCATCTTACCCCTCACGTCACTTTAAATTTCTTTTAAATGAAAATCCGCGACGGAATATTATGCTCTGCCGCGTTAAGAGGACATCTACCCACTGCATTCCCGTTGCAAAGGTAGTCCCCTTACCCGCCTGTCCTCCCCCCTGTTGGACAAGGCGGGTTTTTTTTTAGCATTTTTCATCTAAGCTAATTTTCCGCAGCCAATTTAGTTAAGCTAGGCCCGCGCGCAGCAAATCATGTAAATGCACAATGCCAATGGGCGCGCCCTCTTCAATGACGAAAAGCTGCATAACTTTTGGCGGATCTTGGGTCATACGGCGTAATGCATTCGCGGCAAGCTCGCGCGCAGTGGCTGTTTTAGGGTCTGCGGTCATCACATCCCCCGCCGACTTAGATGTGAGCTGTGGCCCCATATGGCGGCGTAAATCCCCATCCGTTATAATGCCGCGCATCTGTCCGTCTTTATCAACCACGCCAACACAGCCAAAGCCTTTCTCGCTCATAATCAGCAAAGCATCACTCATGGGCGCGCCTAATGTGACAAGCGGCACAGCATCGGCCCCATGCATCAAATCGGCAACGCTTGCCAGACTGGCCCCCAGCGCGCCGCCTGGGTGAAAGGTTTTAAAGTCTCCTGCCGTAAAGCCTTTAGCCTCTAATAAAGCAACAGCGATTGCATCGCCCAGCGCGATTTGCAAAGTGGTCGATGTGGTGGGCGCGCGCGTCTCCGCGCAAGCTTCTTGCGCGTCAGGTAAGGCGAGCAGGAAATCAGATTGACGCGCCAGCGTACTGCCCGCTTTGCAGGTCATAGCCATCAGGCAAACATTAAAGCGTTTGCAATAGCCAATCATATCGGCCAGCTCTTTGGTCTCGCCAGATCGCGACAAGGCAATAACGGCATCATCAGGCGTGATCATGCCCATATCTCCGTGGCTAGCCTCTGTCGGATGCACATAAAGTGAGGGCGTGCCCGTTGAGGCCAATGTGGCGGCTATTTTGCGCGCAACATGTCCAGATTTCCCAACGCCCGCTAAAATCACCCGCCCCTTAAGCGCAGTAAGATGAGCGATGGCGGCGTCAAAGTCCTCGCCCAGCATATCGGACAAGCTTTCCAAGGCCGCAATTTCGGTCGCCAAAACACGGCGACCAACAAGAGCGCTTTGAGCTGCGTTTCTTTGTGAAGATGGATCAGTCATGGACGTGTCTTATCAGCAAGCTTTATGGCTTGCACGTCCTTAATTAATGCAAAGAAAGCTTAGTCAGAAAAGAGAATAAGCCTATTGCCAGTCTGGCGCTGATATTTCTGCGTCTGGAATATGCTTTTCCAATGTCTCTTTGAGCGGCTCGGCGGCATCTAATAGCCCGCCAATAAAGGCTTCATCGCCCATCAAATCCAGCATAGACCCCATCATGGCCGTCACATCAGGTACGCCTTGATCAGTTTTGGCAAAGCCGCCATTTTCGCCGACATGCTCTTTGAGAATATCAAGACTGCCCTGAAGGCTATTTTGCATATCCTCATCTTGGACTATCGACATCATATCGTTCATTATACCCGTCATATCGGGGAGCTGTTTTTTAATTGCCTCAATCTCGGCTTGGCTCGGTAAGTTAAACCCCTGATCTGAACGCGGCGTATCATAGGCATGGCGTAGCGTGTCCTGAGCGGCAGGCTCGTCAATCTCATGGGCAAAAATTGCGGGCGAGAGCATCGTCCCTGCGCCGATAAGCACAACGGGAACAAAGCTGGCAGAAATGACAGATTTTAGTGAGTTTAAAAGGCTCATAAGAACGACTCCATAAATGATGCTATGAGGCAACTCTCATGACTTAACCTATCAAAGATGAATGTGGCTAGAATAGAATACAGCTAAAACACAGTGCAAACACAGCTAAAACACAGCCCAAACACAGTGCCGTCCCTATTGGCAAAACGTCATGAGCGCGATATAGCCCGCCCTATGAGCCTATCTGATACACTGACCGATACCCTGACCGATACACAATCCCCTCTTATTTGCGTTGCTGTGATTAGCGGCGCCTTTGGCATTAAGGGCGAAGTCAAACTCAAGCCTTTTACCGATGAGCCGCAAAACTGTCTTAATTATGGCCCGCTCACCGATGAGAATGGCGTGATCATTCTGACCCCGATTTCGGCGCGGCCTGTCAAAAAAGCTATGGCGGTTATTTGCGAGCAAGTGAGCACGCGCGAGCAAGCCCAAGCCCTGTCAGGCACAAAGCTTTACGTCAAGCGTTCGGCCCTGCCCCCGCCCGATGAGGATGATTTTTACTATAGCGACTTGATTGGCTTACAGGTCAAAACAACCAGCGGGAAAAATATTGGCACAATTGTCGCCATGCATGAATTTGGCGCGAATGATATGATGGAAATAAAACCATCAAAAAAGGCCGCTGAGCAAAGCGGCAGTAGCGCCACATGGTATCACCCTTTTACAAAGCTCGCCGTACCGATTGTCGATATCGCCAAAGGCCGCGTCATTATTGCCCAACAAGATGTCGTTAATGCCAAAGATGATAACGCATCAGATGAGAGCAGATAAAACGAAAGGAAATCTGCGTCTTACGCTTTGCGCAGAGCAAAAAACGCGCAAAGCTCTATGACAAGAAATAATAGTAGAAGGCGCGACAGAAATAGCGCATTAAGACGTTTATTGTTATAAGCAAGAATAGCCGCACTCAGCTTGCACGGCACGTGAACTAAACTAGCGACATATAGGACTATATAATGCGTAAATTACCGCTGCTTATCGGAACAGCTATCATTGCGATTGGGGCTGCGGCTTTTTTCATGATGAATGAGGACTCAGCGGCTAACGCGGGCAGTTTTACGCTTGAGACGACAACAGCCGAACGCGGCGATGTCTCGCGTATTATCTCTGCGTCTGGATCTGTGCGCGCCTTGACGACAGTTGAAGTTGGGACGGAAGTCTCTGGCCAAATTGTGGAAATGCTCGCCGATTTTAACAGCGAAGTTACACAAGGCCAAATCATTGCCCGCATTGACCCGCAAACCTATCAAACCCGCGTGGACAGCTCCAATGCTGATATTGCCAGCGCCAAAGCCAATCTTGATGTGCAAAGGGCCAGCATTGACCGCGCCCGTGCCAATCTTGAGCAAGTTGAAAAAGATTTTGCGCGCCAAAGCGCTCTATATGAGCAAGATGCGATTGCCTTATCCTTACTCGAAAGCAGAGAGCGCGAACTCGCCGTAAGCCGCGCCGAGCTACAAGTGGCAGAGGCACAATTGCGCAGCTCCGAGAGCACACTTTCACAGCGCGAAGCGGCCATGCAGAATAATCTCTTAGACCTAACACGCACCACAATACGCTCGCCTATTGATGGCGTGGTCATTGAACGTAATGTCGATATTGGCCAAACTGTTCAGGCCAGCTTTTCTGCGCCAACAATCTTTACAATCGCGCAAGACCTTGGCGATATTCGGATTGATGCCTCTGTTGTCGAAGGCGATATTGGCGGTATTAACGCAGGCGACCCCGCCACATTCAAAGTAGATGCCTATCCAGATGAAACCTTTACAGGCGTCGTCGAGCAAGTGCGCTTAGCCTCAGAGACCATTGCCAATGTCGTGACCTATACGGTAGTCATTGCAGCGCAAAACCCAACAGGACGGCTTTTGCCCGGTATGACGGCCAATGTCGAAATCACAGCTGAAAAACGTGAAAATGTATTACGCATATCCGATAGCGCGACTCGCTTTCGCCCGCCTGTCAATGGCCCTGAAATCGCTCAAGCCGAAGGCGGCGAAAATGGCGGCGGTATGGGCGGTGGCATGGGCGGCGGCCAAGCAGGTGGCCAAGCAGGTGGTCAGGGCGGTCGCGGCAATTCCGTAACAGCTGATCTTGAAAATATGGATATAGACCCTGCCACGCTTGCCAAAATTGAAACTGCCCTTTTAGCTGAAATTTCCAGACAGCGCGCCGCAACAAGCAGCACCCAAGACGACAACAATCAAGGCGGCGGCGGAATGGGCGGCGGCGGCGGAATGGGCGGCGGGGATGGAGATGATGCCGGCATAGATCGCAATGCCCAGCGTCAACGCCAGCAAAGCTCAATTGACCGTATTATGCGCGAAAATCTATCCACCGAGCAATATAGCGAATATCAATCTGCGCAAAATGCCCGCGCCTCGATACGCCAAGTCGAGCTTTATCAACCTGCTGAGGACGACAAGCTTTCGCTCAAACAAATTGGCATTGGGCTGTCTGATGGGACATTTGTAGAAATTTTGCGCGGGGCCGAAGAAGGTGACACCTTCATCACACGTCTACGCGTTGTGCAGCCGGCTGGCTAGGACATCCACTCATGCCCACCCCGCCCATCAATCAAGCAACTGACAGCTCAGCTAATAGCGCCTCTGCGCTGATTAGCTGCCGTGATCTGGTCAAGACCTATGTGATGGGAACACAAAAAGTCCATGCGTTGCGCGGGGTCAGCCTTGATTTTGAACCTGGCGAAATGACCGCTATTATGGGTCCTTCTGGGTCTGGCAAATCCACCCTGATGAACCTTTTGGGCGCGCTCGACGTGCCCACCTCTGGCTCCTTATCTATTAAAGGCCACGAATTATCAGAGCTTGGCCCAGATGAGCTTGCCGATATTCGCAATGAAACCATTGGCTTTGTCTTTCAACAGTTTAATCTTTTAGGCCGCGCCACCGCCTTGACCAATGTCAAATTACCTCTGCGCTATTCACGCAAAGCTATAGGTAATATCAATGAACGCGCTGCCCAATGTCTGGAAATGGTCGGACTAGGCGAGCGTATGGATCACAGGCCTATGCAGCTCTCAGGCGGGCAGCAACAGCGCGTCGCCATTGCCCGCGCTCTGGCGGGTTCGCCCTCTATCATCCTCGCAGATGAGCCAACGGGGGCGCTGGACACAAAAACATCCGAAGAGATTATGAACCTTCTCGTCGATCTTAGCCATCAAGGCATTACCGTCATTTTGGTTACCCATGAAAATGAAGTGGCCGAATATGCGGCCCGACAAATTCATTTTCGCGATGGCGCGATAGAGCGCGATGAAAGGAAAAGCTCATGAAGCTCGGCGTTGCCTTTAAATCCGCTATGGAGGCCTTGCTGGCTAATCCCTTGCGTAGCTTTCTAACCATGCTTGGTATTATGATCGGCGTGGCCTCTGTCATGGCCATGATGGCGATTAGCGAAGGCGCGGCCCAGCAAGTCGACAGCCAAATCTCAACTTTGGGCGCAAATAATCTGTCTATCAGAGCAGGAGCCTCACGGCGCGGCGGGCGCTCTGGCGGGGGCGGCTCTGGCACGCCCTTTAGCGAACAAGATGTCGACAGGCTTTTGCAAGAGCCTTACTCCGTTGCCGTCTCAGCCTATAATGAAGGCAATGTCACTATTGTTGCTGGTGAAGAAAACTGGACCACAACCCTTTACGGAGCCAATACGGATTTCTTTTTAGCCGAAAACCGCCAAGCCGTAGAAGGCGGTCTCTTTGCGGACACTGATGTCTCCTCAGGCGCGCCTTTTGCTTTAATTGGTAAGACGATTGCCACCACATTATTTGATGGAACAAATCCAATTGGACAAAGCATTCGCGCCAATAATGTGCCCCTCACTGTGATTGGCGTTTTATCAGAAAAAGGCGAAGTCTTTGGCCGCGATAATGACGATTTGGTCGTGATCCCTATCACGACAGCGCGCAATCGCATTTTAGGAACGCACCGCACTGTGTCTAAACATATTTCCAATATATCCGTCATGGTCGCCGATGGGTATGACATGGAAGAGACCCAAGCCGAGCTTGAATTTACTTTGCGCGATATTCGCCGCATTCGCTCAGGCGATGAAGATGACTTTCAGGTGCGCAATATTGCCGAAGTCATTCGCACGCGTTCTGAAACCCAAACCACCTTTGGCATATTGCTCGCCTTTACTGCGGCCGTATCTCTTATTGTTGGCGGTGTCGGCGTGATGAATATTATGCTTGTCTCGGTCACCGAACGTACACGCGAAATTGGCCTGCGCATGGCGGTTGGCGCGCGGCGCATTGATATTTTAGGACAATTCCTCATTGAAGCTTTGGGACTGTGCCTGATAGGCGGGTTCATTGGCTCTGGCCTTGGTTATGGCGGCGCGCAACTGGCCGCGAAAATGGGAGACTTCCCCGTTAATGTCTCGCCCAGCATTGCCGTAATCGCTTTGGGCGCCTCAGCATTAGTTGGGCTGTTTTTCGGCTTTTTCCCAGCGCGCCGCGCCGCGCAATTAAACCCAATTGAGGCCCTTCGCCATGACTAGATTATCATGACTAGATTATCTCGGCTTGCTGTCAGTACAGCCCTTGCCTTAGGCCTTGGCGGGCTGACGGGCTGCGCGAGCCTTAATTCAGCTTGGGGCAGAATTTCTCCCGAAATTCGTACAGCCGATTTTGAAGGCGAGCTGATTGATCTAAACACCCCATCAAGCTGGGCTTTTGGCGCGGGTCTTGACCGCGAAATTGCGCAAAGCTGGACAGAGATCATCCAAGATGAAAGCTTGCTTGCCCTAATCAATGAAAGCCTTGCTCAAAACAGATCTCTTAAGGCCAGCGCGCAAAATATTGAGCGCGCTCAGGCCCTATTGACGGAGAGCCAAGACACCCGCATCCCGCTTTATAATTTTAACTTTAGCCCGAATGCCTCATCGCCTTTAGAAAATGCCGACCTCGCAGACCGCTACAGCACCTCAATTGGGGCCAGCTATGAAGTCGATTTATGGGGCGGCATTGAGCAAGATATTCTTGGCGCAGAATTTGATCTAGAGGGGGCCAAGGCTGTTTATGAGAATGCACGCCAAAGCCTGATTGCACAGCTTATTCGCGCCTATATTGGCGCTATTGAGGCCAAACTCCAAACCCAGCTTACCCAAGCCACATTGGACGCACAGCTTGAAACCTTGCGCATTGTCAATGCGCGCTATGAGTTTGGCGCAGCCTCTCGGCGCGAACAAGTTTTAGCCGAAAGCGATGTCGCTGGCGCGCGCGATAGTCTGGAAATCAGCCAAGCCGATATTCGGAGCAATATTCGCGCCCTGCAAGCTTTGCTAGGCCGTTACCCCGATGGCACGCTCAATATTTCCGATAATTTCCCTGCCGTGCAGAGCGCCGTCTATGCGGGGCAGCCCGCTGATATTTTGCGCCGCCGTCCTGATATACTTGCCGCGGAATATAATGTGCGCGCCGCCTTTGCTAATGAAAATGTCGTGCGCGTGCGCCAATGGCCGGGCCTAAACCTATCCGCCGATATTGGCAGCTCAGTCAGCGACATTCTTGATATTCTTGACCCCGCAGA
Organism: Robiginitomaculum sp.; assembly: GCA_023301505.1. Classification (GTDB taxonomy): domain Bacteria; phylum Pseudomonadota; class Alphaproteobacteria; order Caulobacterales; family Maricaulaceae; genus Robiginitomaculum. The sequence continues at coordinate 11,286 of JALZUP010000344.1, read as the reverse complement.
TTTAGCGCTCTCACTTGGCGCGCGGCTATCAGATACTATTTTTGACCGCGGCGCCGAAGAGCCTCTTGTACTGGCCGCAGAGGCTAGCTCGCGGCAAGCTTTGCGCAATTATGGCCAAAGCGTGCTTGATGCCTATAGTGATGTAGAAGATGCGCTCGATACTATTGCTCTGTTAGAGCAGCGCTACCAATATGTGATTCAGGCCGCAGAGGCGGCGCGCGAAACGCTCCGTCTAGCCGAAATTCAATATAAGGCAGGCGATTTGGAATTGCTCGATGAGCTGATATTTCGCCAGCGTAGCCTTCAGGCCGACCGCACAGCCATCACCATTCAGCGCCAACAAATTGATGCGCGCATTGCCCTCTATCTCGCTCTAGGCGGCGGCGCGTCATAAAGCAGTACAAGAGATGAGTTAGGCGTCCGTGCCTATTTCCGTGCCTATTAAAGAGCCATATCAAGCGCGGCGATAAGCACCAGAGCGCCGACAATGCCTAAATGCTCCAACGCAGTGGTCAGCTCTTTGCCAAACCGCTCGCCCTTATGCACCCAGAAATTATGCGCAAGGCACGTCGCCACCGCTGTAAAGGCGGCCAGCGCCAAAGCAAAAGGCGCGGTAAAAATCCCAAACACCACACATAAACCGCCCACAATATGCAAGCCAATCGTGCCCGCCGCGATCAGCTTCGGCATAGGCAATTTAAACGCCTCACATTCCTCCACAACGCCCGCCCAGTTACGGGCCTTATCAAACCCGCTATAGACAAATACCGCCGCTAAGCAGATACGAGCGACAATATAGACGCCCATAAAGAGTGGATCGCTAGCAGATATGGTCATGATATGATGCTCCCCTTATTTTAAGCTGATTATGGGGAGATAAGTCTAGTCTGGCAAGAGCGTGCGCGGCGGGCGTGTCGCCCGATCGCTTAAAAAGAAATGTTGGTAGTGAGAGTGAGACTTGAACTCACGACCTCAGGATTATGAGTCCTGCGCTCTAACCAGCTGAGCTACCCCACCACTAACATTTTGCGCGCCGAATGTTCGGCGGTGGCCAGCGTATAATGCAAAAGCCTAGCCCTGCCAAGGGCGTAAAACCTACCAAATGAAGTTTTTCTGGCGAGCTGTCACACTTGCAATGATGCTTATGGCGTTTAGACTAGAGCGAATAAGTCACCCCGTGGAAATTCAATGCCGAGCAGGAGCCAAAATGGCCGATATTTCAGACATAATTGATGCGGTAGACGCTAAAATCTTAACCCTGATACAGGGCAATGCCGCGCTCTCTATTGCTGAAATCTCTCAAGAAATTGGCTTGTCCGCCTCCCCGTGCTGGCGGCGCATTAAACGGCTGGAAGAGGCCGGCATTATCAAAGCGCGCATTACGCAGCTCGACGCCGCCAAGCTAGGGCTAGGCTTTGAAGTATTTGTCAGCGTTAAATTAATTCAGCCTAACCGCTCCAATATGGACAAATTTGAGGCCGCCATTCACCAAATGCCCCAAGTCGTGCAATGCAGCGTAGTAACCGGCGCCGTAGATTTCATGCTGCGCATCGTCACGCGGGACATGCAAGGCTATGATAATTTTCTGCGCGAGACGCTTTTGCAAACGGGCCTGATCTCTGATGTTCAATCACGCATTGTCATTCGGCAAGTCAAAGATAGCGAGCCGCTGCCGCTCGGACTCCTCACGCCAGAGGGCTAGTGTGAGGAGGGCTAGTGTGGGCTGGCATATATGCGGCTCATATATATGCGCGCACAAAAAAGCCCTCATAAAGAGGGCTTTTTAGATATTATGAAAAGCGTTTGAATTTATGCGCGTTCAATCGCAACCGCTGTCGCTTCGCCGCCGCCAATACATAGGCTCGCGATACCTTTTTTATTGTCACGCTTTTCCATCTCGGCAATCAAAGTCGCGATGATACGTGTTCCAGAGGCGCCAATCGGATGGCCCAGCACACATGCGCCGCCATTGACATTGACGATTTCATCATCAAGGCCAAGCTCTTTAATAGCGATCATAGGAACCATAGCAAAAGCTTCGTTGATTTCCCAAAGCTCGACATCTGATTTATCCCAGCCCGCACGATCCAAGGCTTTTTCCATCGCTTTTACAGGCGCGACGGTGAAATAGTTAGGGTCGCCCGCATGAACGGCTTGGGATTTGATAGTCGCGATAATTTTATGGCCGCCTTTTTTAGCAACAGATTCGCGCATAAGCACCAAAGCCGCAGCGCCGTCATTAATAGAGCTGGCATTGGCCGCTGTGATTGTGCCGTCTTTGACAAAGACAGGACGCAAATTTGGAATTTTTTCAGGGCGTGCATTTTGCGGGCCTTCATCGGCCTCAACAATCACATCACCTTTACGGCCTGGCACGGTGACAGGCGTGATTTCGCGGTCAAACTTACCTGACTCTGAGGCCTCGCGCGCGCGGCGCACAGATTCAATAGCATAAGCATCTTGAGCTTCGCGCGTTAATTGATATTCCGCCGCGACTTCATCGGCCAAAACGCCCATAGCCACATCACGGTAAGGGTCCGTCAAGCCATCCGCCATCATGCTATCAATGACTTTCTGGTCGCCCATACGCATACCACCGCGCGCTTTAGGCATCATGTAAGGGCCATTGGTCATATTTTCCATGCCGCCCGCAACAGCAATGTCAACGGAGCCGGCTTTAATCGCATCATGGGCCATCATGGCTGATATCATGCCAGAGCCGCAGACCTTATTAACCGTCACAGTTTGGCAGCCTAGCGGCAAGCCTGCTTTAATAGCGGCTTGGCGAGCTGGCGCTTGGCCTTGGCCTGCGGTCAGAACGCTTCCCATAATCGCCTGATCAACATCATCTGCCGCAACGCCAGACTCTTCTAGAGCGCCTTTAATCGCCGCTGCGCCAAGGTCGGAGGCAGACAGGGTCGAAAATGCGCCTTGGAACGCCCCGATAGGGGTTCGCGCCAGACCAACAATAACAACAGGATCATTTTGTGAAGACATTATTTTTCTCTTTTTTAGTTCAACTTCTGTGATGCGTTTTAGACGATAGCGGTAAATGCTGCAAGGCGGCATTATGACCTATTACACAGAAATCACAGGTAAAGCGAATCTATCATCTACGCAGCTATAGTCGCCGCGCACGATTATAAAAGCAAAAACGGCCTTTGATTGCTCAAAGGCCGCTTATTCACTAGGCATAAGCCCTATTTTGGTGGGTATAAGCCCTATTGGGTTAGTCTTTAACCACAAAGGAAACTTGCATGTTCACACGGAACATAGTCACATTTCCGTCTTCAACCACACATGATTGATCATTTACATAGCAAGATTTGATGTTTTTAACAGTTTTAGACATGCGCGATACGCCCGTTTGGATCGCATCTTCGAATGATTTTGCTGATTCTGACATAATCTGTACTGATTTTAAAATAGCCATAATATTATTTCCTCTGATTTATGATGGCTCATCTATAACGATAAAACAGCGCTTTTAACAAGCATAAGTCAGAGATAAATACAGCTTTTTTAAATGTGATTAAAAGCGGCTTAACATCCGCGCTTTGGGGCCAAATCGCGAGGCTAAATATAATTAGGCTGCGCGCTCAATCCAGCCACCGCCTAATATGCGCGCATGGCCATTATCAGGGCTGTAGAACACGCAAGCTTGCCCCGGCGAGACGCCTTCAACTGCCTCATCAAGCTGCACGATTATGGCTGCGTCTTCTAAAACAAAACGCGCGGGCACAGGCGGCTTGGTAGAGCGTGTTTTCACATAGACATTTTGTCCATCAAGGGCGGGGCCAAATTCGCCCTCTCCTATCCAGTTAATCTCATTCATATAAATTTTGGAGCGCAAGAGCTGCGCACGCGGTCCGACAATGACCTCATTTGTCTGCGCGTCAATGCGCGTGACAAAGAGCGGGTCTGCACCAGAGCCATCGGGAATACCCAACCCGCGCCGCTGTCCAATTGTATAATACATAATCCCGCGGTGCTGGCCCAGTATCTGGCCATCCATATGCACAATATTGCCTGCAACCGCCGCGCCGGGGCGCATTTTCTCAATCACATCCGTATATTTTCCCGTCGGCACAAAACATATGTCTTGGCTATCAGGCTTGGCGGCCACATTAAGCCCTAATTCTACGGCCAGCTTACGCGTCTGGCTTTTATTCATCGCCCCCAGCGGGAAGCGTAAAAAGCTCAGCTGGGCATGAGTTGTGGCAAAGAGAAAATAAGATTGGTCTTTACCGCTATCAAAACCACGGTGAAGTTGCGGCCCATTTTCACTTTGCACGCGCTGTATATAATGGCCTGTCGCCATACAATCCGCGTCCAAATCTTTGGCGACCTCCAGCAAATCACGAAATTTGACCGTCTGATTACACCGCACGCAAGGGATCGGCGTGGAGCCTTTTAAATAGGTATCGGCGAAATCTTCCATGACCCCTTCATTAAAATTGCTCTCATAATCAAGCACATAATGCGGGAAATCCATCATCTCGGCGACGCGCTGCGCGTCATATATATCTTGGCCCGCGCAGCAGGACTTGGATGATTTCACCGCCGCGCCATGATCATAGAGCTGCAAGGTCACGCCCACCACATCATAACCCTCACGCGCCAGCATGGCCGCACAGACAGAGCTATCCACCCCGCCCGACATAGCCACAACCACGCGCGTATCGGCAGGCGGCTTGGCAAAGCCGAGGCTATTAAGCTCGCTTATACCGCTATCTGGCTCTTTGAGGTTAGAATTTGCGTTTTTCATAAGCGTGCAATTAAGACTTTCCACCCGAAATTGCCAGTGCCAAACGTCAATGGCCTAATAATTAGCGCAGAAGGCCTCATTTACGCTCACAAATATCCTGTAATTATCAACGGATTAACCACAAATGAGCCTATCTGGCACAGCCCGCAGCGTGCCATCGGCACGATCATGACAAAAGATTCATAATAGAATCAATGCCTTACCCATATGACTCATCTTTTGTTAAGACTCTGCCCCATCTTAACCTTGGTAAACAATTGATTTATAAAGGTTTTTTTCAAAAAAATGCGTTTCCTTTAAGGGTTTTTAACGCTCGAACCCTATAACCCTCCTTGCAACGACAATAATACAAACAGGGACCAAAACATAATGGACCGTATAACAAAAAGAGAAAATGTGGTGATTGGGCCAGAGGGAACACCTTTAACATTGGCAGATTTACCAAAACCGAACACTGTACGCTGGGTTATCCGCCGCAAGGCAGAGGTCGTCGCGGCAGTGCGCGGAGGGCTATTGACCTTAGAGGGAGCATGTGAGCGCTACGGCTTATCAGCTGAAGAGTTTTTGACTTGGCAGCGTTCAATTGAATCTCATGGTATTGCAGGGCTACGAACAACACGGACTCAGCATTACCGCTAAGCTAAACATATAAATTCATAAATTAGCCATCCTTATTTAAGGGTGGCTTTTTTATTGACCGAGACCCCTATCCATTTGATTTTATTGTATAAATTATACAAAATTTAAGATTAATCACCTATACATAATCCATATGGACCTGAAAAATCAGGCCTCCTGACATGTCAGGATAAAGTGTGAATGGAAATATTATGGGACGTCTCCAAATAAATGAGGAGCCGCAAGGCCGCCTTGTGCCTATTTTTGCAGGCGAGCAAGGCTTAGCGAGTACGGCGCTTATATATGAGCTTGCTCAGATGGCCGCCAAGAATGGCGATAATGTCCTTATTATTGACTGTGATGAAGATCGCATATTACGCGGATTAAATATTACCGTGCCAGCAACACTTGCCGATGTGCTCGCAGATAAGGCGAAAATAAGCGATGCTAAGACTGTTATGCCGGGCGGCATGATGACCATTTGCAGCGCAGGCTGCGCCCCGCTTGAGCAATTACTTGGCATATTAGCCGCCATCTCTTTATCTCATGACTGGGTATTCGTATTGCCCCCATCTGGATGCACGCCCGCTCATATTCGCCTTGCCGTAGCCGCTGATAGTAGCGTGCTTCTTTTTCACGGCTCTGGTGATCGGTTCATGCGCGCTTATTGGATGTTAGATGCCATCCGCACACGGGCTCCTAAATGTGATCCCTTATTCGTAACGCAAGGGCCAGAATGTGAGGCTGCGGAGAGTTACGAAATGCTTGAGGCCACCATACGCGATTTTTTAGGCGCGCCGCCCCCGCTCGCCGCTATGATCGCAGATCATGATATTAAACGCACAGCCTGCACAGCTATATTAAATGCACTCGAAAATGCTGCATTGGCGCAAAAAGCAGCTTAAAAGGGCTTTGTCGCGCTTAAATTCATCATGATTGCAATATGATTGCAGTATGATTGCCCTCCATAGCGACGGAAAATGTAAATCTACATCGTTATAGAAAGTGAGCCCTATTAGAGGCGCTCACACATGACGGACACGCATGATGGACACAGATGGTGGATTTAAATTTTTTGATGATAGCGGGCAATAATATTGCTCTGCCATTGGCTTTAAATGCCCTATGTGCCCCAAGCTTATACGCTCTTGTAAAATTGACGTAAACCAAAGCGGCAAAGCGGCTGCGAAGGAGGAAAAGGTGGCCCCAGCTAGGCCTATAAAAGCTTGCACGCAAGACCATAGCTTGCCTGCAAACCCGATTCTTGTTTATAATGACCTTATGAGCCAGCCTCCCGTTAAATCATCAGCAAATGAAAATAAGCTCGTCCAACTCGCAAAACCCACTAAGCCAGTTGAACATAAGCCTATCAGTCCCGCCGAAGGCGTAGTTGATCCTGATGCTGATATTTTAACCGCGATGGCGCAAGGCGATAGCGCGGCACTGGCTGAGCTAATGAGCCGTCACTTAAACAGCATTAAAGCCTTGGCATGGCATATGCTCGGAGACGAATTATCCGCCGAAGATGTGGCGCAAGAAGTCTTTCTGAAAAGCTGGGTACATGCCGAGAAATGGGAACCTGGGCGCGCGAAATTCATTACATGGATGCGCCGCGTTGCAACAAATATGTGTCTTGATCGCCTGCGTAAAAAACGTGAAGTGCTGAGCGACACATTGCCAGAAATGGTTGACGAAACACAATTGGCGGATGCCGGAATGATTGAAAATGAGCTAAGCGTTCATGTGCGCAAAGCAGTTTTAAACCTTCCAGACCGCCAACGCGCAGCTATCACGCTGTGCCATTACCAAAACCTGTCTCAGAAGGAGGCAGCCCGAATATTAGAAATAAGCGTTGATGCTTATGAGAGCCTTTTGGCGCGCGGACGACGGGGTCTTCGCAAGGCTTTAGAAAATGATAAACAAGCCCTGCTATCAGGCTATGGACAATAAGTGAAGTGAGTGGTTATGAGCGATAGAGACACACATAAAGAGACCCAGATGAATGCCTTTGGCTTTATCAAAACCGTTGAAAGCTATGGTGGCTCCCCGGCGCGCTGGCCTGAGCAAACGCGCAAGCCTGCCTTAGAATTTGCGGCCACCCACCCAACGGCCAAACTCATTCATGATAAGGCCCGCGCCCTTGACGCTGCCCTTGATACAGTGATTGCTCCGCTCGCCAGTGAGAGCCTAAGCGCGCGCATTATGAAAGCCGTGCGCGACACACAGATCACGCAAATCGTCAAAATCGCCAATGACCGCCTTCCCTACCGCGCCATGGCCGCTACGCTTTTAATCAGCGGCTTTCTTGGTTTTATGGGCGCAGGCTTACCGCAAATGGGCACGAGCACGGCTTATGCCGCTCCGCTTGATACCAATATTGAGATCAATAGTATTGATGAGCATATTTCTTATGCTTGGATCGAAGACAGTATTGGCGCTATAGGGCAGTAATGACTCCTGCCAAACGCATATCCCCGCTCCTTATGGGCCTCTTTGCATCTATTGCCTTAAACGGTATTTTGCTGGGCTCACTTTTTGCCGCCAATAATGGCAGTGATGGAGACAGATTAAGAGCGCGTGGATCCAATGGCGCGCAATCAATTGACATTGGCAATATTGCTCGCGCCCTACCCGCTGAACATCGTGACCGCTTCACACAAGCGCTCAGCGATGATGAACGCAAGGCCATTCAAAATGTCTTTCGGGAACATAATCACCGACAACGCGAACTCGGCGCGCTCATTCAAGCGCAAGAGCTCGATATTAACGCGTTAAAACTAGCCATGTCGGATATTCGTGATCGCCGCACGCATATTTCTCTTTTGGGTGACGAACAACTGATTGAATTTATCGCGAGCCTATCTGTTCAAGAGCGTCAAGATTTAGTGCTGCGCCTTAATTCACGGCGCGGCGGAAATGATGACGGCTCCAGAGGTGATAATGCCATGGGGGATGGATCAATGGGTGACGGGTCTATGGGCGATGGGTCAATGGGTGATGGCCTAATGGGTGATGGACAACGCACAGATATTGTCCGCCCCGTTCAAAAAAACCGCCACGACACCCCATAATCTAAACCGGCAAACTCACAATAATTTTTGTTCCCACTCCGACTTCACTGCGAATGTGAAACCGTGCGCGGTGACGATTGAGAATATGCTTGGTAATAGCAAGCCCTAACCCCGTCCCTCCTGTCAGGCGCGAGCGCCCTTTATCTACGCGGTAAAAGCGCTCTGTCAGGCGCGGAATATGCTTTGGATTAATGCCTTCGCCTTGGTCAATGATTGTGACAATCACCCGCCGTGAATTGCTTTCATTGCGCGGGGGCGGCGCGGTGACGCTGACCTGAACGGGCGTGTTGGGCCAGCTATATTTAAGTGCATTTTCCAAAAGATTTTGGAACACTTCGGTTAGCTCATCTTGGTTAGCTGTCACATTCGGAATATCGCCCTCAGAGCGAATAACCAAACGACCACTATAATCTAATTGGCTCGCGGATAGGGAGCCATCCACGCCCGACAGAACAGATAAAATATTGACATCGCCCTCTGGCGACACATGTTCTTTGGCTTCTAACTTTGCCAAAGACAATAAATCCCCAACCAAACGCGACATGCGCTGGGTTTCCGTTTCCATTAAACTCAAAAAATAATCGCGCGCCTTATCATCATCACGCGCAGGCCCGCGCAAGGTTTCCACTGCCCCCATTATTGCCGTGAGCGGCGAGCGCAATTCATGGCTTACATTCGCCACAAAAGTCGAGCGTGCGCGCTCTGCCTCAATCTCTGCCGTCACATCAAGCAGGGTAATTAAGATGAGCTGCTGCGGCGCAAGCGGCGCGCAGCTCATTTCAAATGCGCGGTCTGTATTAAGTGAAATTGTTAAATCACAGCTCTCGCGCCGCTGTTTGGCAATAGCCTTGTTCAGGCATGTTAGCCCATCTGGATGACGCATAACGCGAATGAAATCATTGCCCTGCAAAGGCAAATCAAACATTTTTTGCGCGCTTTGATTGGCCACCTCAATATGGTAATTATGAGTGACGATCATGGCGGGATAAGGCAGAGCATCAACAATGGATTGCGGAACAGAAATATCCATATATGCCTCTCTCAAACTCTTTGATTATGCCAATATAAGGCGCGTAAATCTCTTTAAAGACTAGCCCTTATGTGACGTCAACATGACGGCCTTGTGACACATATCCGCCACCGCCCGCGCGCTTATATTTCACGCTTTAATATTGCGTCATATTACTGGCGATAATGAACTGTTCCGCTTTGAATACGGCCATTACGGTCAAGGCTAATATCCCAACTTGCGCGCTCTTCCGTCAGCCTTAACGTATCATCAAGCGTGAGGGTGGAGTCAATCACCGTGCCATTGACCTCTAAAATTATATCGCCTGTGCGAAAATATTGAGAGGCCGCGCTACGACGAGAAATTTGGCTGACAACAACGCCAGAAATATAGGGATCAAAATCCAGCTCTTCTGCTAGAGCTGGAGACATATTGACTACGCTCATCCCAGAGAAAGGACTCCCTGCCCCTATCGCACGTTCATCACGCGCTGGGATTTCTTGCGGCAAAGCCACGCGCACGCTCATCAGATTATCGCGGCCATTTTTCCACACTTGGAGCCGCGCTGTCTCGCCCGGGCGCAAGGTTGCTAGTTTAAAGCCTAACCCGCTATCATCATTGACCTCATTGCCATTAATAGACAGGATCACATCGCCCTTGCTCAGGCCTGCATTATCGGCTGGCCCGCTGGGATATATCTCACTGACAATAGCTCCGCGCGGGCGATCAAGGCCCAGCGAGGCTGCCATATCAGAACTCACCTCTTGCGTATGCGCTCCCAGCCAAGGCCGCACAATACGCCCCTCGCTAATGGCGCTATCCACAGCGCGGGCGACCAGCTCTGCGGGGATAGCAAAGCCAATCCCATTAGAGCCGCCAGAGCGCGAGAATATCGCCGTATTCACGCCAATGAGCTGCCCGTTTAAATCCACCAGCGCTCCGCCAGAATTGCCCGGATTTACCGCCGCATCTGTCTGAATGAAAGAGGAGGAGGCGCTAACATTTGTACGTCCCAGCGCGGAGACTATCCCGCTACTCACGCTTTGCCCCACACCAAATGGATTACCAATTGCGAGCACTAAATCGCCAATTTCTGGCGCGCTTCCCTCAGCAATTTTAAGGACAGGCAAACGCTCGCCTTGTGTATCAATCTGCAAAACAGCAATGTCGGATTGCTCATCCAGCGCAATTAATTTAGCTTCAAATTCGCGGCGATCCCCCAGAACAACTTGCAGCTCGTCAGCATCTTTAACCACATGAGCATTGGTGACGATAACGCCATGACTGCGTACAATCACGCCGCTACCAAGGCTTTGCTCCATGCGCTCACGCGGAGCAATTTCGCTGCGCCCGCCAAAAAAGTCTTGGAAGAAAGGATCATCAAAAATCGAGCTAACGCGCCGCGTTACCACTTTGCGCTGGCTAAAGACATTGACCACGGCAGGCGCGGTTTGCTTGACCACTGGCGCAAAGGAGAGCTGCATTTGTGTTTGGTTTTGCGGCACAATGCGAAAATCATCCGAAGCGCCCCCCAACACCTGAGCTGCACTTCGCCCCTCAAGCCCTAGCCCAAAAGCGCCCCCCAAAAGAGCCAAAGCCCCAACCGTCGATAAAATAAACTTTTTCATAGACCTAATTTAGGCAATCATGCCGCGTAAAAAAAGAGGCAAGCACAGAATTTTACTGCATTGTCATATTGAGGCCCATAAAGTGATTTGCGAGGTGAGACGAAAAAAAAATGAAGGGCCTTATGAGATGCTAATCGAAACTGACCGCCTTCGTCTTCGCAAATGGCAGGCTGATGATAGTCAGCCATTTTT
>JALZUP010000343.1 GCA_023301505.1 Robiginitomaculum sp. | reverse complement strand
TGATCGCATGAAATATAAATGGTATGGGAAAGGGAAGATTTATGCTGAAACATATGACATGGAGAGAACCAAAGTCTTTAATATGATACCAGAATACTTTGATGAATACATCACCTACCAAAAACACCATGAGGGTAATTTGTATTTATGCAAAACCAATGTTAGATCACTAGACAGCCCATTAGGTACTCTTAGGAGTGTGGGCGGAAGTGTAGATTTATCAAAGTCTAATATCACATCACTGGGTGAGTTAGAAAGTGTAGGAGGTAACTTATGTTTAGATGGCAATGATTCGATTAAATCATTAGGTAATTTAAAACATGTGGGTGGTAACTTATTTATATTTGGTCTGAATATTACCACATTAGGTAATCTGGAACATGTAGGGGGTGTTATTAATTTAGGTCGGACTAATCTGACATCTCTAGGTAAGTTGGATCAGGTGGGGCGTGGTATTGGATGTTCATCGAATTCGTCAACACACAAACTATTAATGGATAGTAAGTTCAAAGATCAGGTAGTATCTCGGTAAGCTAGAAACATCGGGCTTGACAGATATAATAAATACAGTAGAACAATCACATGAAATATATTTGGTATAAGAATGGGTGTGTAATAATAAAATCTAGGGATATGTATAGGTGTCATATTATCGGTAGCATTACTGATGAATACTTTTACGACTACATTGGTGATCAGACCCACTATGAAGATGATTTGGATTTATCTTACACCAATATCACATCACTGAGTAATCTTAAAAGTGTAGGAGGTGTACTGGATTTAACAAAGTCTAAAATAACATCACTGAGTGAGCTAAAACATGCTGGCGGGTTACATTTAGTGAGGTCTGGTATTCAAAATCTAGGTAAACTGGAAAGTGTCCATACACATTTAAACTTGGATAGAACTGAGATAACATCTCTGGGTAACCTTAAGAGTGTCGGTGGTAATTTGGGTTTAAATCACACCAACATCACAGATCTAGGAAAGTTGGAAGTTGTGGGTGGGATAATATTGTGTACAAGAGATAGTCCTACACACGAACTACTCATGAATAGTAAGTTCAAAGATCAATTATGGGTAGAATGATTAAACAGCTTCAACATCAATTAAAAGTATGAGATATATTTGGTATAAGAATGGTAGGGATATTATGAAGTCATGGGATAAAGAAAGAAAAAGAATCCACCTTCCTTGTGTAACTCAAGAATACTTTGATGGCTATATTGGTCATATGGCACATCATGAAGGGGATGTGAATTTATTTGATTCTAAGTGCCTCACCACACTAGGTAAACTAGAAAGTGTTGGTGGGTATTTGGATTTAAGATTTTCAAAAATTACATCACTAGGTGATCTCAGGAGTGTGGATGGGGGTATACACTTAACCAGCTCAAACATCACTTCACTGGGTAAGTTGGAAAGTGTTAGTGTCATGTTAGGTTTATCGGGAACTAAGATCACTTCACTGGGCAACCTTAAGGCTGTGAATGGACATTTACATCTATCTTACACCAATATCACTGATCTAGGCGAACTGGAATATGTGGGTGGTGATATACACTGTGTCAAAGGAAGTGATACTCACAAACTATTAATGAATAGTAAATTTAAAGATCAGGTGATCATATCTGAATAGCAACTCTAATTAAAAGTATGGAATACAGATGGTTTAAAGATGGTAGGATGTATGTGAAGTCCAAAGACATTAAAAGAAGTACTGTCTTTGGTGTTACAAAGGAATACTTTGATGAGTATATTGGTGATCAAGACCACTTCGAAGGAAATTTAATTTTAAGTGATGCCAATATCACTTCATTGGGTAATTTAGAAAGTGTCGGGGGTAATTTGGGTTTAAGTTATACCAAAATCACATCACTCGGTAAATTAAACCGTGTTAGTGGTAATGTGTTTTTGAATAATTTGGATATTACCACATTGGGTAAACTAGAACGTGTGGGAGGTGCAATACTCCTAGGGGGAACTAATCTAAAATCACTGGGTAAGTTAGATCAGGTGAGGCGTAAGATTGAGTGTACAAAAAATACATCAACACACGAGTTATTAATGAATAGTAAGTTTAGAGATAAGATAGTTATTTTATAGTGTCAAATTTTATATCCAGCGGTATGAGATATTGCCTTGACAAACTAAGTACCATGTCTAATTAAATTATATGGAATACAGATGGTATAAGAATGGTAGAATATATGTGAAGTCGGAGGATATGAAAAGAAAGGATGTTATAGCTAAAAGTATAACACAAGAATACTATGATGAATATATTGGTAACCAGACTCACTATGAGGGTCACTTAAATTTAATAAATAACTCTAATGTAACATCACTGGGTAATCTTAAGCGTTTGATGGGAGGGCTGTATTTATCTGATAATAAGATAAACGATCTAGGTGATCTTGAATATGTGGGAAGAAACTTGGATTTAAGGCGATCTAATATAACATCACTGGGTAAGATAAAGAGTGTAGGTGGTAATTTGAATTTAATAGATGTCAATATAACATCGCTAGGTAAACTAGAATATGTGGGAAGGTATATAGATTGCACCAAAGGGAGTGTTATACACGAACTATTAATGGATAGTAAATTCAAGGATATAGTATATACTAGTGGTTAATGAAATTGGCGTGGTGTATTATTAACCAGTGGTATAAGATATTACCTTGACAAACTAAGTACCATGTCTAATTAAAAGTATGTCACAGTATAGATGGTATAAGAATGGTAGGATGATCGTGAAGTCAAATGATATAGACAGGGATTATATTTCTGGTATTACACAAGAATACTTTGATGAGTATATAGGTGTACATAAACGCCACAAGAGGGGTCTATTTCTAAGACAATCTAAAATCACCTCACTAGGTATGTTAGAAAGTGTGGGTGGTAGATTACATTTAAGCGACACGAATAATCTTGGAACACTAGGCAAGTTGGAACATGTTGATCATGATCTCCTCATAGAAAACTCTAAGATTGAATCATTAGGGAACCTAACACATGTGAGGGGTAATGTGAAAGCATATGCTAGTGGAGTGAAATCTCTGGGTAATCTAAGACATGTGGGACTCCATTTAAATTTAAATAAATGCCTCGGTTTAGTGTCACTAGGTGATTTAGAACATGTAGGACAAAATTTGAATTTAAGTGACACCAATATCACTTCACTAGGCAACCTAAAACATGTGGGCGAGCATATCAGTTTAAAAAATACTAATATCACTGATCTGGGTAAATTGGAACATGTGGGTGGTTTAATATCTTGTGATAAAACCAGTCCTATATATGATATACTGATGGGTAGCAAGTTTAATCATAAAGTCCGCACATATTAAGTATTTGAATTATGACTGAATACAGATGGTTCAAAAATGGTAGGATGATTACTAAGTCTAAGGATTTTGAAAGAACCAAACACTATAATATGACCAAAGAATACTTTGATGATTATGTCGCCATAAATAAACATTTCGTAGGTGTCCTCGAATTACCTGATTCGGGTATCACTTCACTGGGTAAGTTGGAAAGTGTGAAAGGTGACGTGTTTCTAAGTTACACCAATATTGAATCGCTAGGTGAACTTAAAAATGTGAATGGACATTTGTTTTTGGGTGGACTAGAAATATCCACATTAGGTAAACTGGAAACTGTAGAGGGGTATTTGGATTTAGAGGGGGTTGACCACCTCACTTCACTAGGTAATTTAAAATCGGTTGATAGGATATACTGTGTATTAGGAAGTGATACACATGAACTATTCATGGATAGTGAGTTTAGGGATAGGGTAACTGTTATATAGTGTGGTGTTTCAAGTGAACACTATATATGTAATGTTGAATAATTTAATTATTTAGTGTGTTACTAACAGATAATTAACTGGCGGTATAAGAGTAGCCCAACTTCCAAACTTATTCCCAACAATTTTCTTACCCAATCATACCATATAGAGTTTTTCATGTCAAGGAAA
>JALZUP010000342.1 GCA_023301505.1 Robiginitomaculum sp. | reverse complement strand
TCGTATATACAGTAGTTTACCAGCAGCGAGTGTGTTACCTGGTATCCCTCTGGACGAGAATATAGGGATATTTATCGGATTAAATTGAATACCACGTTCCTTAACTTTTCGTCGAGGGTGGTACCAAGGTCTTCGCGTATTGGACGAAAGCCAGTCTAAACGTCGGGTAGTGTGTACCCCTATATGAAAAAATAAACTCTCGGGTAAGTGAAAAAATGTCATTGGTTGCGAGTACAGAGTATACCAGTATACAATATAATACCAACAGTTGTCGTCGACGAGGTGTAGAGACATTTCCAACCGCCCTCCCTTCAGGCCCAGAGGCGAGCCGAGGAGCTGGTCCATGTACCGCAGAAAACGTAGAATACCCCAACTACCTGGTAAAATATACCCGAGGGGTATCTACGTATTATATGATATGATATGATACACGTCTATATTAATAGATACATTAATAATGGTGGTAATAGTGGTGGTACGACCGCTGCTACGGTAGCGGGGCCGGTATAATACGGTCACGGCTGGTACATAGGTCAGACGGCTACCCACTACCCACACACCCACGCACCCATCAACACACCCACCCACGTATCCTTTCCTAACCCTACAAAAATATTGTCAGCACTATAAACCCCGGTAAGAGTCCCCAAACACAGCAGGTGCCTCCCCATGCACCCTGTATCAGTCGGCCCACATTCGCAAGTCCGACACCACAGGTCGCACTCCCGACAACCGGGGCCACCCCCCGCCCAACAAGTGCACCCCCCGCTGAACCCTGATCCCCCTAGCTCACACCCGTCGATCCGACACCAGGTGCCACTCCTCCAACACCCGGTGACTTCCCCCCTACACCAGGTGCCAACCGGCTCACACCCGACCCGGCAACTCCCTCAACGCCCCGTGCAACTCCCCCCAAACGCGCCCCTCAACGTTGGCCAACGACGCCAACGAAGCCATCCATCGAGGTTGGCTGTAGGTTTTCAGCAGCAACAGAAGCAGACGTTGCTTGCGCGTAGGACACCTGGCCTGCGTCCCCTTCAGCACCACACCCCGTTGTGGCATCACCAGCCGCTCCACCTACAGTTTGTGCAGATGCCACACCTCCCCCCCCCGCCACACAAGGAACACATGCTTGCAGTCGTGTGGCCACACAAACAGAACACGCCTGCCGCGTAAGGTACAACAAGAGGCCCTGCAGCCACCCTCCCGTCATTGCTGGTGCTAGCCCCGTTCTGCGGCAGGGATGGGAGCGCGTGAGGTGGTACCAGAGTGGCGACATCGTCGCAAGGTTGGTGCGAGCCGCTTCGAAGTCTCTCCATGAGTTCAAGGTAGGCCTTGTCCTTGCTTCGGAGCGCGACCATACAGCCACATCCTTGGCAGCACCCTCGACGAACTTGTTCGCAGCTGGTCCAAGCAAAATAACGCCGCGTCGCAAACAAGGGCAGTGATGTGAGAGAACTGATCGCGACAACCAGGATGCTGTAACAACCACTCGACGTCACTCCAAGCTGGGCCAGCCGTAAAACGTAGACAGCTTCCTAGAGTCATATGCCGTGAACCACTGGGAGTTATGCTACAAATTTTGGAAGCACTAACCATGACACACCACTGTGCAAAAAACAAAAACGTCACATGGAAAATTCTTACCTTTTTTGTTTCCCGACTCGATCTCGCCGAGACAGACCCGCGAAAACTAAAAAACACCAACTTTTTGAAACCAAATTCGTATAAAAATCGTGGTTTCGATCAAGATGATTTTTGGTGGAGACAGTGCTGAAGAGACAAGGAGAAGATCAGTGTAAGTTTCGCGGCCCAATTCGCCCATATCAAGAGATATTACAAAAACTCGATTCCATATATAAATCCAAGTAATTACCAAAACAATGGAATTTCTGCGATGCCCCGCTCAATTTGGAGAATTCTACACTGAATTTTTAACCCCATATTTGAATTGTACGTTCAAAGAGGTTGAGTATCTGCCGTACAGTTTTTTGTTTTGTTTTACTACTTTTGGTCGCTTTTGTATTTTTTCGGGTATTGGATCGGTCATACACATCTTGAAAAAAGTCCAGAGGGCCGACACTCAACACGTCGACTATTTATTAGTGCATGAACTACACCGTGTAAAAAAATCAAGTCCAAGTTCGTAAAATTGATGGGAACATGGCTAATCCGAAGTTTAAAGATATGTACGGCTGGCCGAGCT
The DNA here is from genome assembly GCA_023301505.1 of Robiginitomaculum sp. GTDB lineage: Bacteria > Pseudomonadota > Alphaproteobacteria > Caulobacterales > Maricaulaceae > Robiginitomaculum. Next base: position 3,761 of record JALZUP010000342.1, on the reverse strand, counting down.
CGTAGCCGTGCTGGGACTTCGCAACCTTGTTCCTTAACTCAGTTCAAGAATGCGTGCGAATTATTCACCTGTCGGGCCCGTCAAGGAGCAGATATGCGCGCCCCCCCCTCATCACCAATGAACGCGCTGGAGATGCCGTTACCAGATCAGCAGACGAGGGGATCGTCTCGGAGATTCTTTACTAGAGCAGCCAGGGCGAAGTGCAGCCCAATCTGCACCGGAGGGTCACGGTCTACGACAGTCCCACGGTGTCCAGGAAAACCTGGGCAAGATACACGTTTCGCGGTTGGAGTTCGACTGGTAGCGGATGCGAAACAGTATTTGCCCCACGGCCGTAAGCCGGTTGCCAGGTTTTTTCTGGCACGGACACATATTTGATGTTGGAAACTCGACTTGCCACTCATCAGCTACGGATGTTTTCACTTCTGACAGAACCGCGCCTATTGAAAAGTAAAACATGCAAAACTCGCTGAGGCATGGTAACCAATAGTGCTTGTCTTTGCAAAGGACTTGCATCCTTATTTATGGTGACAGACAACGTACGAGGCGTGCGCCGTCAGCGCTTAAAATGACACGATGATTGCGCTTCATACTCGGTATTGCACAAGGATGATCGTTTTTCTCGGGGAAATATGCCTGTAGTAATCAAACTCTTAAACAAGAGTGCCAGTTCAAGCGTACAGGCAGGTCTACTGCTGCAGAGTGGACCCGTTGTGTGCCATCCGCAGATCCACCCTAGACTACTACGTACAGACGACGAGAGTACTCGTATAGCTGGTCGGTATATTGGACTGCATCAGTATACTCGTACTGGATGGAGATAAACGGGTACGCCGAGCGAAGGGAAGGAGTCTACAGGTAGTTCTACTGCTGCTGAGTGGACCTATGATATTGTGTGCCACCCGCAGACCTTACGTACGACTACTTACAGTACGTACGGACGGTAAGATGACACAAGTACTCGTCTAGCTGGTACGCGGTACCGCTCTGAGCGGAAATATAAGGCCTGTTTATTATAAATATTAATACTGCACGGTCCTTATATTGCAGCACTACCAGGTACATACCAGGCATTGTTGAGAGCACAATGATGTACTGCTGTAATATGTTATTTACCTGCGCGTACGCCCGAAATTCAATCCAGATAATGCCACATATCAATGCACGCTCTGCATCTACTCACTTGTCGCGTCCTTGCTCGCAAGTTGCGGTGTCCTTCAGCACCTTCTCGAGCTTCGCTATCTCCTCCTCGATCCTGTCTCGTTGATCTCCTGCCGCTTGTTCCTATGCCCTTCGTGCTTTCGTATCAGCCTCAAAACTTACAGCCACCAAATTGATGAACTGGACATGTGTCATTATCTTCCCCGGCCTCGGCATTGGCCACTGGGTTGCGAGGTGCTCCGTCCATCGAGCTTTGTGCGTGCCCCTCTGAGAGCGTTGTTGCTGTCGCCGCGCGTGTGATGCTGCTGCTGGGTGCGGCGTAAACTTCAAATATAACACCAAAAAATAACGATTTTGGGCCAATCAGAATACAACAAAATAACGATTTTCTGGGGCCCACTACTACGAAATTGCCCTCTGCGGCCAATGGTCGTTAGCGGGGTAAAACGCGGGCTGATCGAGATAGCCGGGCAAGCCACACTAAACGCAAGTGACCCCTCGATCCGCGGATCCTGATACTAAATCTGATTGGCCACTACGAACAACTTGTTCTGAGAGTTGGAGCATTTGACGGGACTGTTGCTTTAGTTCCTTGGGGCATACCACCCCTGCACCGGCGCCGACACCCGCACCTGGACCGGAACGGCACGTGCGGCTTGCTGGGCGACTTGGCGTGCGCTAGGCAACCTGCTGTAGGTGTTACAGCGACTGCTTTGGCGATGGCGCAGAACCCGACGTGCGCTGAAGGACCTGCTGCTTCAGCTGTTGTTGCAGCGAGTGCGTCGGAGATGATGCAGTACCCGACGTGCGCTGAAGGACCTGCTGCTGCTGTTACAGCAAGTGCTTCGGAGAAGAGGCACGACGTGACGGCATGCACCTGGAAACCTGCATCGGCCCGGCTCACGGCAAATCAAGAGTTCGGTTGCCGGTACAGCGGGCCTGGCGGTTGCACAGGTGGCTGGCAGAAAGGAAAATATTTCGTCAGCGGGCGGGGAGGCAAATGGTGGCCAGCCGGGATGTATCGTGAGGCGGTTCCGAGTATGCAACGCCCGGGGGAGTGGGATGCTTTTTGCTGGACCCACCGCAAGGAGGCAGCAGGTTTGCGGGCCGCCTATGCTACTGCCGCTGATGGGCCAGCTCCGGCTCCTGTGGCGTCCGGCAGTCTCGACGAGCGCATCGCTGCGACTTGTGCATTGTTCCCAGGCCTACAAATGCCTACCTCGACAGATGACGACCTCTCTCGGCCGGTGGAGAAACGGAAACAACGGCACGAGAATATGACCGATGTCGAGGTGAGCCGTTACGCTACCAATAGCGAAGAGCGTGCCGTTCCCCGCGGCCGATGGCGGGCTGGAACACGGTGCGTTTACCGCCGGACAAAGGAAGAAACGAACACCTGCGGAAAGAAGAGCACACACCGCCGAGGCATTGCGTACCGTGCAAGCCCACTTCGGTGACTCTGCTCCCTACTTCCCACTGGGGCGCCCAGAAAACCGAGCAAGGAAGGAGAAGAAGCCGGGTTCTGATCATTGGGAACCGTCGGAGATGGCAAAGGCGGCTATCCACTTCCATGTGATCGGCACTGTCGTTGTGGTTCAGCCGGAGGTAAGAACAGCAGCTGTCAATACCTATTTGTGGGACCTGATAAGACGAATGTACACACATGCATGGTTTTAGCATGTACCACTCTGGCCGAAAATATAACCATTTTTTTGAATGTGGAATTAAGTACACGAGTATCTTATATTTCCGGCCGTTGCTACGGCGGTCGCACATTCCACGTGAACTTTCTCCTCGTACGTACCCGCTCTCTTCTACTCATGGTGGCATTACGGGCTCTTCTACTCGTAGTAGCCGTACCGGCCGTATGGAATTTCTATTTTGAATTGTGGATGACGTCTGCTGCGTCTTCACCGGCATGTTGTTTGACGGTACAGCAGTAGTCGTAACCTCTGATTTGCTATGAGCGTTTCTTCCTCTACATGTGGTGTTTTACACACCACCTGTTCGGCAAGGTTGGTGCCGTTTTTGCTCAGGGATGCGTGTTACCGCAGATTTTGAGTGCGAAATTTAGCTTCCTCTTCCACCGTCAATCCTCACATCCTCACAGCAGCAGTACCGTTATAACCGGTCGGTTACCAACCAGCCTTCTGCACCCTGCCATATGCTTTGCTTATCTAGCACCTATCCACTCCTCTTTTCTCTCTCCGGAATGCAAGTTCAACCCACTCGCTCCTTCTTTATTGCAAGTATCCCCTCACCACACATGCCTTCCATGTAATATGTTACGATTCGATTCCCGCTCCACAAACCCCAGATTTCCTGCGTTCAATCTTCCACTTTGTTACGCTTTCATGAATCTGGAATTATTGATTGAATGTCGACCCTTTTTGCTCTACACCCAACCTCACTACTTACAACCTCCTACTTTAACCTATTCAATCCTCGTATTCCTCCACCAATTACAGGCTGTCGGTTCCCCAGGTCTGGAAAGATGCGGCCATCAAGGTCCTTTACAAAAAGAAGGATCGAACTGACTGCAACAATTACAGGGGGATTTCGCTTGTCGCACACGCAGGCAAGGTCTTGTTGAAAATCGT
>JALZUP010000341.1 GCA_023301505.1 Robiginitomaculum sp. | reverse complement strand
CCCAAGCCAAGTCTTGGCACTTCAGGCTACCATCGCCAAGTCCCTCGCCCAGCTCAAGCTAAAGCGCAGATACAAGTAAGCCCACCAGCGAACTTACCATTCTCAAAACCTAAAAAACTCCCGCTCATTCGAGTGGGAGTTTTTTGTATTCCCAACACTCAGTTTCCCCCATATCAGATAGGTTTAATAAAGGTAGCTACACGCCTAATTAGTCCTTGCTGAACCACGCCTTTCTTATACTATCCAGTTCGATAAACTTTTAGTAACTGCATTCATTATATGACACCTAAGGAAAAGAGCAAACTCAGCGAATCTGGCGTCAAAGATAAATACATTACTCATAACAGCAATAGAGAAATCTTTTTCTCATGATAACATCGTTAAGAATAGGGTTATCAAATATCGTGAAAACAAACCTAATTTTAACATGATCGTCTATCTCGCAACTAAGTCCAAATTTCAAGATGACATTCTATCCAATCGGATTGAGGAAAAAATCCATAACGAGTTCAGTCGTAAGCTAGGTAAATCAGTTGGTCAAGCAGAGGTTAGATCTTGGAAAAACTCACTCCCCTATATGAGTAATATTCTCAGTGATGAGGACATACCTAGTGACACGGGCATTGCCATAGAGTTCAACGTACCTAACACAGGAAAGAGAATCGATTTCATACTTACTGGCTGTAGAAGCGACGGTAAAAGTACCGCTATCATTATCGAACTGAAACAATGGGGATCTGCCGTAGCAACTACCAAGGATGCTATTGTCCGCACTTATGTAGGTGGTGCCGAGCGTGAAGTCAGTCACCCTTCCTACCAAGCATGGTCATACGCTATGCTAATAGAAGACTTTAACGAGACAGTACGTGACGAGCCCATTCACTTGCAGCCTTGCGCCTATCTACATAATTGTGAATCAGGTGATGTCATTCAAGATCCCTTCTACAGTACCTATACCGAACACGCTCCTACCTTTCTCAAGGACGATGCCAAAAAGCTCCGTGAATTTATCAAAAGCCACGTTAAATACGGCGACGAAGGCAATGCCATGTATCGTATCCGCGATGGTAAGATAAGCCCATCTAAGAGCCTAGCAGACAACCTAAGCTCCATGCTTCAAGGAAACCGTGAGTTCTACCTCATCGACGACCAAAAGCTTGTCTACGAGACCGCTCTAGAACTCGCCCGACATTCCAAGCACGGGCAGAAGAACGTCCTTATTGTAAACGGAGGCCCAGGAACTGGGAAATCAGTTGTTGCAATCAATCTTCTAGTTGAGTTGACACGCTACAAAATTGTCACTCAATACGTGACTAAGAACAGCGCACCACGAGCAGTCTACGAGAGCAAACTCACAGGCTTGATGACAAAGTCACGTATCTCAAACCTCTTTGTAGGTTCCGGAAAATACACAGAAACAAAAATTAATGAGTTTGGTGCTCTAATCGTCGATGAAGCCCACCGGCTCAACGAGAAGTCCGGTATGTTTCAAAATAAGGGGGAAAACCAGGTCAAAGAGATTATCAACGCGGCAGCCTTCTCTGTTTTCTTCCTCGATGAAGACCAGCAGATACATTGGAAAGACATCGGTGATAAATCCGTAGTCCACCACTGGGCTGATTACCACAATGCCGAGGTTACTGAGCTAACACTCGATTCCCAGTTCCGTTGTAATGGCTCCGACGGCTACCTCGCATGGGCTGACAACGTCTTACAGATACGCGAAACGGCTAATTTGACACTCGAAGGGGCAAACTACGAATTTACAGTGTGTGATAGAGCCTCCGATCTACGAGACCTGATTTACGAAAAAAATAAAATCAGCAACCGCGCTCGTATGGTTGCCGGTTATTGCTGGGACTGGACTAGTAAGCCGACAAAATCTCGCCCCATACCAGAAGACCATGACTTTGATCTCGAAGAAGGTAACTTTCGCGCCAAGTGGAATCTCTCGGAAGACGGTATGCTCTGGATACTCAAACCAGATTCCGTCCGTGAAATTGGATGCATCCATACCTGCCAAGGCCTAGAGCTTGATTACATCGGCGTTATCATCGGCCCTGACCTCATCGTCCGCGATGGTAAAATAATCACTGATGCTAGCAAACGCTCCAAGAATGACGCATCTATAAGAGGATATAAAAGCCTACTAAAAACAGACCCTAAAGCAGCGAAGGAAAAAGCTGACCGCATCATCAAGAACACCTATCGAACATTAATGACCCGAGGGATGAAAGGGTGCATCATCCACTCCACAGACCCTGAAACTAACACATATTTCAAGGAAAGGTCTATCGGAGCTTCACAAACCTTGCTGAAAACACAATTGGAGCCTGTCGAGGCCTCTTTCATTGAAGAAGACAAACTACCTTTTCGCATTCTCAGCTCTGAGGAAGCTGAGAGTAACCCTAACGTGGTTCCCGTATTCGATATCAAAATTGCTGCAGGGGACTTTTCAAAGGAGCAATGGTTATTAGATTGTGACTACGCCGAACTTCCAGACCACATCAACCCTAAACCAGGCTTCTTTCTTTCTCAAGTTATTGGAGAATCAATGAATCGCCGTATCCCTAATGGTTCCTGGTGTATTTTCCGTGAACCAACTCTGGGCTCACGGCAAGGTAAAATTGTGCTCGTCCAATCTCGTGATATTCAGGATCCAGATGCAGGAGGTCGATACACTGTAAAAATTTACAGCAGTAAAAAATCTATTCAAGAAGACGAATGGTCACATTCCCAAATTCAACTTCACCCCGATTCTCACGACAAATGTTTTGATCCCATCACACTCGTACCTAATGATGACGTAGACTTACAAGTAATTGGAGAATTCGTCGCGATCGTTTAAACAGTAATTGATACTTATTTCTGATACACTTTCCAAAAACAGCGAAACGAGATCGCTGTAGCTCCCTTATTGCTGGGCGGGGCCTAGGAAGGTTGTTTGTTCGCCTAGGATGTTTTCGGCGATTTCTCGGACGGCGCCTGCGCCTCCGG
>JALZUP010000340.1 GCA_023301505.1 Robiginitomaculum sp. | reverse complement strand
TAGTAACTTTCTTTGTTTCTCAAGTATTTAATCTGCTTCAAAGCTCTGTTTTTATTGTTTCCATTGTTAGTTTTGTATAGAAATATTATTTTTTAATTGTGGTGCGTTTATTCAAGGTACTTTCTCAAATCAATTATCATAAAATCAATTTATATTTGGGGTTTGCATATCTTTTATATACTTTGCCTTGTATTCTTTGTCTTCTTTTTTCATTATCTTTTTATTATTTCATAATCCATACTTAGCTCATGCAATGTCGGAGCATCTTCTCATCAACTAGGATTGTGAAACTCTACTTTAAATTGCACATCTGTATTTTCTTTAAAGTGAATCCCCTCTATGTTTGTCATAATATCTCTATCGATTGTATTTGTCTCTCTTGTAAAGGTTTTTATCAATTCCCACTCTCAATTATCTACTCTGTAATAGAGTTTTATATAGTTATCTCAAGATACATTACTGAAAGCCTTTGAAATCTTATTTATTTGCTTTTTAAGAGACGTTCAACCACTAAATACATCAGTTATCCCATATCAATCTGTACACGTTTCTAGTGCGTTTAAATCTATGTAATCTACTCAATAAGTATTTCCAGCTTTATATGAAAAATATAAAAATCATATTCTCTCATAATAATAAATATCATAGATAAAATCTATTGCGTTTCACTCGTGATTTTGAGTGACTATCTTATGTAATGAGTCTTGCATTCACGGTATAAGTTTTCAATACTTATAAAGTCACTTAATTGTATCACTCGAATACATATAAACATCATCTCAAGCTACTTGTAGTATGTTGTTTTGTAGTGTGTTCATATCATCTATTGCAAAATTAAGTCTTGTATCAAAAGAACTGTTATTATTCATTCTTTTTGATTTTTTAACTCTTGTTACTCTTTGAAATTGCAGTCAAGAACCAATAAGAAATTGTCCGTCTTCTGTTGTGATGTAGTCAATAGATCATTTTGTAGTAACTTTTGATATTCTCGTAGATAATTCATTTACTCATAAATACGCAGTCCCTTCTCAATCCCATACATACATTCTTCCACTTCTACAATACACGTTTATTACCGAATTATGTTCAGTTAATCATACTACAAAATCATCAGGGAATCAGAAATTACTAATCGTTCCATTCAAATCAAGCGTTGAAATCGTTCAATTACCCCCTATGTATAATCTACTATTTAAAACAATAATTGGAGGAATCCCTATAGAACTAAAATCATTAGTCTTAAATGTTTCATCTATATTTCACGCTATATCATTTGTTTGTACAAAAGCCCTTCTTACTTTCGCAACATCAATAGTTACATCATCTAGATTTGTCTTATAAAAGAAATAATAATCATTTCATAATTCAGCTATGGCAATAATATGCCCTCAATTACTCAAAGTATACAAAGGAGTATCAGAACTTGCATTATATATCTTTCCGTCTTCTCAAGCGTATATAATCCTATCTGTATCTATTACACTTCTTTGAAAAGCTAGTATTCATCTTATAGGAGCATCTGAAACAATAGATTTATTTACTTTAGGTCATAAAGTGATTCAATAACCGTCTCTTAATCCGTTAAGGTTTTTATGTTCAATAAAATTCGCTCAACTTGTGAGAAAATCATCTTGTTTTACTCAAGGATAAAATAAGTTATATGTTCTATTCATTATCTAAATTTATCAAGATTTACTAAGTTTCTCTTTTGTGGTTGGTTGTATCTTTGTCTCATAAAAGTAGTCATATTTTGTACGCCTCTATTATAATTAGATTCAGCTACTTGTGATTCGTTTATTTTCCCTTGTGATTGGTATATATACATCCTTAATCCCTCTGAGATAGTCTTGTGAAATTGTGAAGGAATTTCGATATCATCTTCGAGTGTATTCTCTGTAATATCAGCTGGCTTATGTATTACAAATAATTCCATTCAACATTCTATTATTTCAGATGGAGCTGGATATATGAACACACTTGTATCTTGTATGTAGAAAAAAGGATCTAGCTTACTTTGGTGTACTTTGTAATAATCAGGATGTTCTGTTAATACTCAAGGGTTTTGATATCTTACTGGCGTGAAATTCTCATCACTTTCAGAATATTTTATAAATACCTTGTTTACTTTCTTTATATCAAGATCATCAGGAGCAATACCCAGTTTTTCAGCTCCATATTCACTCTGAAAAGGGACAGTATCAGTCATTCATCTATCCCAAAAATAATCCCCTTTTGTAACGACTACAATTTCATCTATCATGTCCTGATACACAAGATTTAAGTCTTCTACTGATTGTTCTACTGAGTAATCAGCTACATTTGTATGAGTGAGCCTTAATGCTCTTGTTATTATACTTTGAGCGTTCATTTTTTCCTTTGGTTATTCAAACTTCATAATTTATAAGCTTCTCTTACTTTTATTCTCAACTGCTTCAATATATAGCTATATGTAGAATCATCGTAATCTCTTACAAGTATTCTTCATTTCTCTTTTCTATGCGAGTATTCTAATTCAAGAACAGTTGTTTTTTCTCAACTTGTTTCTTCACACTTTCTAATTTCTTTTTTTAATATTTTCATTACACATACATCAATTAATTAATATATCTGCAATAAAAGGGAGTCAGACTCCCAATTATTATTTCTTAGCTTTCTTTACAAATTTAAGTCATTCTAGTACTTCAATTTCTTTTTTATCTGTTGTTTCATAGATAAATTTTCCATCAGTAAGAGTGGCTACAAATTTATATCATCCTCTATTTATTACTTTTCCATTTAATTCAAACATTTTTTGTATAGGTTAGTATTATGCTACGTATTGTACTGCGATTGCTTTTGCGTTTTCTCCGAAGATTTTTAGCCCCCAGATAATTTCAGCAATAAGGTTATCGTAGAATCCGTCTGTACCTTGTCTTACATCGTAGTTATTAAGTTGTACTACCATATTTACAGAGTTTCTAGCCATCATTATCATTTCTTTAGACTCAGTAAGTGCGTTTGTTTCAACAATAGTAACTCCCCCAAGCATTCTTACCTTAGCTCCCATTCTAGCAGTTACCCCTTTTTCATTTGCATCGAATATATCAGATTGAAGCATAAGAGAGAAGATTCTAGGAGAAACGAAAGACACAAGATTGTCCGTTACATTTTGTTCTGCTAAAGCCACTCTCAGTCCTTCGTGTTTTTCAAAGACATTACCTTTTGTAACTACAGCAGGTGCAGCTTCATCAATTTTATTTCCAGCTGGAATATCTGCTATTTGCGTTACAAGAATTTGATCTCTTACTTGTTCATCAAATAGTCTAGCTTCTGCTTCTGCAAATCTAGATGCTACTTTTTCCTCAAGTGAAAGATTAGATTGTTTAGATTCAATATTTCTAAGAGTAACTCTTAAAGGTGCGAATTGGTCAATTACAAGGTTTTCATTTGTAATTGCAAAATTAGTTGCTGTAATTTCTCCACCAGGTCATGCTCCAACGTTTCCAGTCCCAGCTCCAGTAATTGCAGTTGCTGTAAATGAAAGTGTAGGAAGTGTTTGTACTGTTACAGTATCTCCTGCGTTTTCAAGATCTCCAGAATAATCTGAGTTAGTAAAAGGATAAAAAACATTTTTAATATCTCTGTTTCTTATAACTTCTCTTGCAAAGATTTTTGGAGACAAGATTGTATTTGCCATTTTGTTAATTTATTATTTAAGTATTGCCTTACCTGTATCGATTAAGTCCTTAGCGTTGTTATATTCCCTTTGGGTCATATTCTCTAGTTGTTCACGAGTGAAGCTAGATGAAACGTTTGGAGCTGAATCTCAAGCAGTAAAGTTAGTGTTTTGTGCTGTTTTACGATTAGCAATCGTTGGGTCTTCATCAACTATAAGTTTTGAAGCTTGTGTCTCTGTTAGTCCCTTTGAAGTATATTCTGCTATTTTCTCTCTATGTTCGAGCATATCAGGATTAGTTTCATAGAATTTTTCTTCTCTCAACATCGCTTTTACATCTTCTGCCGACATTCAAGTTGTTTCTTGTTTATCAGGTTTCTTAGTTTTATGCTTTTGTATCAATCATTCTAATTCTTTAACTTTCGTCTGACTCTCTTCGTGTAAAGTCTTATAGTCTGTAGTATCGTTTGGCGTTTCTGTTTCTACTACTGGTACTTCTGTTTCATTTTCCATATTATCCTTTGGATTAGGCTTTAAAATTAAGTTTTGAATCTGGACTTACTAACCAGCTATATACTTTCTACCTATAGTTTTTGGCGTACAAAAAAAAAGACTATTTAAAGTCTCTTTTTGCTATTTGTTGTGTCTGTCAAGATACTGTTTTAATGAAATCTTCCATCCCTTTTAAATAATTTTGTTTAGCATTCAATTCCTGTAATTGTTTCTCATCTCACAAGCTGATTGTTTTAAATTGTTGTAATACGGTATTTTCAAACTCTTTTGATAGATCAAGTAGTATTTGGTATCATTTATGTTGAGTTAATGCCTTTAACTGCTGTTTTTGGTCTGCTGTAAGTTTCATATTATCAGGTTACTTGAGCTAAACTAACTTCTCCTGCGTTCTGCGAATTATCTTGTGCCAACATACTTGCTCCTAGATTCTGAGCTACTCCTCCACTTTGTGGTTGTTCAGGACTTTGCTCTTGCTTTGGTTCAAGCTCTTCTGCTTTTTCTCTCTCTCTTATAGCTTTGTTTCTTGCATCTGTTTCTAATCAAGTTCTATATACATTTATATATGTTGAATGATCTTCTCAAGCTTGAGGTTTTGTTTTAAGTTCTCTATTATTATTTAATAACTCAAGATTTTCATAAGCTATCCTTTCATCTCTTGTATATGGTTGTATTTCAAGTGGATTAATTTCAAGTCCTGATAATTCTATTAATGTTCTATCTATAATCTTATCTTCTCTACTTCAAGGTTGTACAGATTGTTTCAAACTTCCGTATACTGATAATGCTATTGAGAATAGTTTTTCTTTTCTAAGTTTTTCTTGTGATGCACTCTTTATTGTTATATAAGCTTCTCAATTTGAAATAAACTCTTTTTTCTTAAATCAAAATGAATCAGTATTTCCGTTCTTTTCTACTACTACTATTTCTTTTTTCCTTTGAGGAGACATATTAGCAGCATAACTTCTGTATATTGAAGTCCATAAGTCCTCGAGTGATTCCATATAGTTTGAGAACATATAAGAGAGGACTTCGTTTATATTTCTTTGGAGTGTTTGTATCTCTGCTTTTGTCTGAGAGCCGTCTAAACTTTGCCCACTTGCAATACTACTTAGGTTTGATGCTTCGTCTCATAATCTATCTACCATATTAATAGCATCGAATACTACTGGATTTTGTGGTCTTGCTGGTTCTACAAATATACCATTCTGTGCATTTAGCTGTCCATTAGATGTATAAGGAATAGTTGCACCGATAGCATCTGTACTTGCTACTTCGTCTATATCTATTCATAAATTAGCATCTAGGTATGTTTTAGGTCAAGATGCAGCGAACTTAGCCTCAAGTATCTTTAAATTAGTAAGAAGTGTTTGTATATCTTGATATTGCCCCATCTCATCGATTATACTTTCTCCAGCATAACTTCATTTGATAGGTTTCGCTCTGAATAACTTAACTCATAAGTCTATTGTTGTTGGGTCTGCTAGTTCTCAGTCTGTAAGTCCTCTTATCTTAACTATTCTTAGTAAGTCTTTTACATCACAATCCCATGTAGTAAGATATAAGCACATCCCTTCATCTCATTTGTTTTGAAATATAGTAAGATGGTTATAAATATCTATCATTCCAGCTGTTTTTTCTGTTTCTCTGAAATCTTTTATTTGTTGTTCTTCTCTTTTCAGTTCTCTTATATCTTGGCTTTCTTTTAATGAAACAAGATCTATTCTGCTATAGTCATAAGAATCATCTGCTTTAAGTGAGTCAGTTCTTTTTCTGAGAAGTGTTCAGAAGAATTGCATGCAATTATCTTGCCAGTTATCAGGATCAGGGAAAGTAAGTAAAGAATCAACGTAACTTAACATCGGTTCTTGTGTGTGGTTATTCCATCAGTCAACTGCTAGTACTCATACTCCTTTTAGTCAATCATCTGTAATAGCATCTCTAAATTTAGAGCGTACTCTCATCGATTTAAAGTTATGCTTTGCTACCTTGTTAAAGTTCTTAGCTGTCTCAGCTCATAGTTTCCCATTACTTGGAATACTTACTACTTGCATTTCATCAGAAACAAAAACAGATTGTCTTATTAAGAGATTATTATTAATTTTTCTTAATTTTACTGTGTCTTCTTCTTTTGGTTGTACATTATAATAATCCTCTATCTTCGAGAGAGTTTCTTCTTTCCATTGCTTAGTATATATTTTTCATAAAGAGTACTCATACATTACTTTCTTTTGTAATTCGTCTTCTTTTTCTGAGGAAATTATTTTTGATATGTTCATATATATTTTTTAAGTATACTTCATATATAACTATAGTTTTTGGCGTACAAAATTAACGGAGTTTTCAGAAGTTACGTTTTCATATTTTGAGGGGAACAACTGGAGTTGTAAGACTTCTGTATATAGTAGCCATATAACGAAACCAATCAGCATCATGCGAGGTAAAATCGTGCTTAGGCTTCTTGCTAAACTCTCATAACTTATCATCATACTCATATTGATAAAGAGATAGATTATTTGTAAAATCTTCAAGCTTATCATCTATGTATAAGTATTTAAAAATATATCTTCCTGCTTCTATTCAGCTTTCTATTGAGTTTTTAGGTACTACATAACATTCAGGTCATAATAACTTCTTAACCACTTCAAGTCTTGATGTTCCTGTCGCTAATTCTCTTTGTGCTATATCATGAGGGAAATAATGTTTTTCATACACATATCATTTCTCTATAAGTTTATTAGAATAATGCTCGAATCAGAATCAAGTGTTTGTATATCTATCTATAATTCTTATTTCTTTTCCTACTACTTGAATAAATCAAATAGCCATAGCGTCAGATATTCATAAATCCCAAAATGTCGTAACTGGTAAATTTGGATCATAGATATCTTTTTTAACTCTTCACTCTCTATGTGCTTGTGCTAAATCTTTTCAATAGATACTTCATTTTAATTGTGCATCCCAAGAACACTCATACTCTTGTGCAAACTCTTCTTCTGTCATCTCAGCTCTTGCATCTGCTATTTGTCCAGCATCAAGCAAGTTTGTATCTGTATATCTTAATAAAGCTGTATAAAATCTATCATCTTTCAATGCTCTTTGGTATAATTTAAAGAAAGCATTTTTCCCTTTCGGTGTTCCTATCCAAGTTACCCATCATCTATTTGCATTAATCATAGGGAATATAATCTCTCAGTATATCCAACTAGGTTGTTGTGCATATTCATCAAATATAACTCAGTATAAATCTAATCATCTTAAACTATCAGGATTCTCTGCTCCAAATAATGAAAGCGTGTCTCATGTTTCAAACGTAACAAATAGCTCACTTGAATTATAAGTAAACCCTCATATTTGATCTCAGAACTTTTGTATCATTCTCCATGCAATTTTTTTAGCCTGTTTGTATGTCGGAGCAATATATCAATAATCATGTACTCAATCATCCATTTCTATCATACACATCATTTCATCTAGAATAGCTCATACAGTCTTTCAGCCTCTTCTATGTACTACAAGTACATTAAAACGCTTCTTATTCTGCATATAATCTCTTTGCCAATCTCTGAGAACTTCTTTTAAATTTATTTTCATCTGTCGCGTGTGGTAAGTTAAGGTAAGCTCTATTTTAAGCCATCGTATTTTTTACTATATTTGTATAGTTATATCTCTTTTCTTGTTATCTTCTTCTCATCTTTTATCAAAAATAGCTTTTCTCTTAGTAGAATTATTAGCAATATCACTTAATACCTTTTGTTCTCATACAGTTAAAGCTTTGCCTTGCTCTATCTTCTCTTTAATTAAATCAAGTGTCATTCAGTTAGTTAAAGCTATTATCTCGTCATCCATTCAAAGTATATTATCCAATATTTGGCTCTCTGTTCGAGTTTGTTCCAGCTCTTTAAGTACTCTATTTGCCGTTCATAAGCCAACTCAAGCTGATTTTGCTATTTCTCTTTGCGTTCAAAGTGGTTGTTTTATTACCTCTTTAGTTACTTGTAATGTATTCTTTATTTTATCTTTTCTCTCTTTCATCTCTATATTTTAATTAGTATTTTATCATTCCAGTTTTTGAATATAAGTATATCTCTTAACTGTTTTCTTTTCTTCTTTTCTCTTGAGTAATAATTATACTTCTCAACGGATCAATCATCTATTCTTCTGACTAGTAAGTATTCATATCTTTTAGGATTATGTAAAATATTAGTTAAGTGTATTTCATATCATATAATTCAAGAAATATAGTTTCCTCTTTTCTCCTCATATATCTTTTGTGGAAATGTATCTTTATAAAATCTAGTCATAATATTATGTTAAGTGTTCAAATACATCATTTCCTATATATCTATCCTTTCATATATCTAAAGTGGGTATTCATCTTATACGTTCCATACTTGATATGTTTCTTCATTCTCTAGTATTCATATCTATATGGACTATTTTTATATCTAGTTCTTTTTCTGCTATTATCTTCTTAGCAGAATCACAATTTGTACAATCATCTCCTGTATATAGTATATTCATATTTATTTATTTTGTAAGTAATAAGTATATAAGTTTACGTATTCTTTTCCCTGATCAGCAAGTTCATAAGCATAACCCCGATAGTCGTGTATTATATTTTCAGGTATATCTAGCATAAGGGCTTGGTATATTTCAGCGGTAGACCAGTAAGTATCATTTATCTCTATAGGGTGCATAAATCCTTTTTCATCATCCATAGATAGTTCTCATAATTCACAGTAAGCATCTTCTCAGAAGTATTTTTGTGCGAACTTGTTTATTAGTTCGTTATGTGCTCCTTGGAAAACATAGAGTTGTACGTATTTATTTTTAGTTAGTTTCATAAGTTTTTTATTTTATCAATATTTGAACATACATCTTCTTGTTTTATTCTAAGGAAGTTTTCATATATTTCTTTTCTCGAGTAATAAATTTTTTTCATTTAATCAAATATGTGTTTACAAGAATTAATAAATTTCTTTTTATCTCATGTGTTATTTTGCAATTCCTTTTCTTCCATCTTTTTTTCGATCTTTCATTTCATCTAATCAAATTTATGTATTACCTCAGTTCACTTTATGCAATGTCATTCTATGTATTCTGATTTTAGAGCTTGGCAGTATCAATGTTCGTAATTTCATCAATAAGCTACACCTAGATATGCAATAAAACTTAATCATATAATCGCAGTACATACTACTATCTCTAGTCAATAATCTTTATTCATAGTGTTCTGTTAATTGTTATTGTTCCTTTGGGAGTGGTTAATCAAGTTCTATTATAAACGGTCAAATAGTTATCGTTTGTTCCCTTATCCTATTTCATTTTAAATACCATACCATTTTCTGAAATATATTCATGTCTCTATATTCTCTAATCCTCCTTCAACTTTCTATAATATCTTTTATCCGTTCAGGACTTTGTCTTCAAAAATCTCATGGTGCCATTATCTTTCTTTTATATTATATACTAACCTTATTTAAAGTAGGGGACTCCTACGACTTCGTAGTTAGCGTGATGTAAGCCTGTCTCTTGGTATCCTTACAAACGGTAATTCGGGAGGTGTGTGACTCCAATTACTCTTGGGGATATTCACTTTCACCCAAGAATGTATATTATATATCTAAAATGCTATGCTTCCTAGTTAAGGAATATCATGAGAATCATTATATTTACAGCCATAATTACAGAAATGAATCATATTTTTTCTAATCCACAATAAAGATTAGAGTTATACATCCCTACACATAAACATACCAATGGGATGGAAATTAATATATATGTGAGTATTATTAGGTAAATCATTTTGTTTGTTGTTATATATCTATTTGCTAATTATCTTCTACTGGATCTCAAGGACTTACTATAAGTCAAAAGTATGTTACTATTCCCTTTTTTCCATTTTCTGATTCAAATCTTTTTTCTATTTCCATTATTTCTTTTGGTAAATCTACACTCCATTTATATTTAGGAGATATTCATCTAATGAATTTTAATCTTCAAAACCAATTTCTGTAAGATAATGTGTATAGATACTGATAATAATCAACTTGTTTATATTCCATACTACACACTCTCTCATAATACTCCCCCAAGTGCTATTGCTGTTATTGCTTTATTCATAATATGCTATTAATAATTCTTTATATCCTCTATTTCCTTTTGAAGTTTTTCTATTAATTCTTTTTTTAATGTTTCCTTATCTTCATATAGATTATCTTCATGGTGTAATTTACTTCAGAATACTTCTCATATATCAGGTCAATCAGAATATCTTATATCTCCATATTCATCTTCTACTCTACAAGCTACTATAAATTCACTTACACTTCAGTAACTTTCATAGTATACTTTATCTCATATTTTAAATTTAGCTTTATTCATTATCTAATTATTAATAAATATTTTCATTGTCCTGTTTTCATCTTGCATAGATATTTGTAATCCTTTTACATCATATTCAGTATATGAACGTCAGTCTTTATCTATTACTTCAAATCTAGTTAATCCTTGTGTTATCATTATTTAACTTCATTTATACATTAATTCTCCATCAACTACTGTTACTTTTATACTGTCCTCTCAAGAGTAGTATACATTCTTTAACTTCACGACCATAGATCAATTATTATCTCGAACATCAATATTATCATTTACTATTGATTCTTCTGATTCATCAAAATCTAATAGTAGATTATTTTCCTTATCAAGAATTATTATTTTTTGCATATCGCTTATTTAACTTCATACTGTAATCTAAGTGCGTGTACTTCACTAGCATTAAGAAAGTTTAAGTCAAACAAATCTCTGTATGCTTGTTCTAGTTCTTCCCTTGTCATATCTTTTATTTTTTTTCTTTCCATTTTTTTATGTTTAATTATAAAGTCCTAGTCTGTATGTTATTATATTACCTATTTTGCGTAGAAAATCAAATATTAATCAATAGCTTTTCACTCTTTTACTTCATTTAACTTTATTTGGTATTGTTCTATAAGTTCCTTTATCTCTACTACTCATAAGGGTGTTATTTCATTTCTTGTATCATATAACCAGTCTGTATATTCTTGTCAGTATTTCTTTATCATAAAAGGTCTGTACTCTATTAAATTTCAACCTTTTCAGCAATTACATCAATAACATTGAGGATGTATATTTTTCTCGTTATATCTATGAAAAGAACTTGATCCACTTGGTATATAGTGTCCTGCCTGTATAGAATCTTTGTAGTGTCTTCTAGATGTTCAGGAGGGACAAGTAACACATAAGCAGAAATTATCATCATCTGAGTCCCTAAGTCTTATGTACTCACTTACTATTTTCCAAAGTTTAGTTTTTAAGGCTGTAATACTATTTGCTTTCTTGTCTCTTTTCTTTTTTGCTTTCAGCTTTCCTTTTTCTTTTTCTTTTTTAGCTTTCGCTCTTTCAAAAGATAATCTGCATTTTTTACTACAAAATCTATGTATTCAGCTTGTTATAACTTCTGAGTCTATTGGATTCTTATCTCTACATGATTCTAATTTACATCTGTAATTTTTTGTTCTCATAATTATTTATTTATTAGAATGGTAAAATTTTTACTCAGTCTTTACGTTTCCAGTTCTGTATTCAGTACTTATACCTTATATATACCATATCTAAATTGTTTTTCATAT
>JALZUP010000339.1 GCA_023301505.1 Robiginitomaculum sp. | reverse complement strand
TCATGACACCATTCAATACTTCGGTTTTTCCAGTCAAATGGTCTGGGTGCAAATGGGCATACCTTAGAGTCATAGAGTAACTTTTATGCCTCATTAACTCTTTGATTACCATCAAGTCTAAACCCGCCATTGCTAAACAAGATGCAAATGTATGGCGTAAATCGTGAAATCGTATTTCTTTGATTTCATATCTTCGGCATTTACGCTTTAATTTTTTGCAGGCATCTTTTAGTGTTTCTCTAGGAAAAACAAACTCCTTGTCCGCAGGGTCTGATTTCCGTTGTTTTAAACAAGTAAGAACACTTGTATTCATCGGAATATCGGCCCAATCTCCATTTTTTGTTCGGTCCAATTGAGTTTTTATAGCGTAGCTATAAGTTTCTTTAACTGTGATCATCTTTCTTCTGAAGTCTAATGATGTCCATTTTAGCCCTGCAAGTTCTCCAAGCCTAAGGCCCGTATGACATGCAATTAAAACAGCATCGTGAAAACCAGTATTTTCCTTGAGACACTTAGATAGAAAAGCATCTCTCTCTTCAATGCTCCAGTAATCAAATGGTTGTTTTACTTTCTTCACTAGTTTTACATTAGAAAAAGGACTTGATGATACAAAATCCCATTCAACAGCGGTGTTCATTATTTTTTTGGATAATGATAATATGATATTTATAGATTTAGGCTTGAGTTTCACACCTTTGGATCTCATCTTATCTTTCGATCGAAGTTTTCTTTTTAAAAGCTCAAGATCGCTTTTGCGAAGTTCGTCTAAAAATATATTTCCGAGATCAGGTAAAATATGATGTTCAATAAGCTTCTCATCATTTTTCCACTGTGTTTGAGACTTTTCAACATAACAATAGTCTCTCAGCCAAATTTTAGAAAACTCTGAGAATGTCAGAGTCTCGTTTTCATTAAAAACTTCATTTTTTACAAGATTTAATTTTATCTGAGATTCAAATTTGTCAGCAGTCTCTTTGTTAGGAAATGTTTTGTGGAATCGTTTGGAGTTTAATCTCCATCGAACCCTCCAATTTCCAGAGGGTAGTTTAGTTGCCATGTTTTTCTCCAATCGTTTTAGATTGAAGCCAAATTTCAATGTCATGAATTCTAAACCTTACAGATCTCTTTAGTTTCACAAATGGTATTTCTGATCTATGAACATATTTTTCTAAGGTGCGAACTGAAAGTCCTAACCATTGTGAAAGTTGTTCATAGGTCAACAGCTGATCTAAGTTGTCAAAGAGCCGAGTGTGTTTTAATTCACTCATGAAACCTCCTTTCTTATAGCATGTTTTAGGTTTTTTGTAAGTAAAAACGCTCCAATAAATGCATTATTGGAGCGACATATTACGTTTAATTTTCTTATTATCTGTCTTTCTTAGTCTTCATCTTTAAAAGTTTTTTTAAACTTTTTTCAACGTCCTCGATATTTGTAGACAACAGTGCTTTCGATAAAAATCTCCTCTGGTCAAAAAAAACTTTCTCAAAATCTTTTAGGTTCTTATCAAAATATTTATATTTAAATATCTTTATGATCTCAGACACTAGCTCAGACCCACTGGCTTTGCAGTGTAGTGACTTAAGCTCTCCGATCATGTTTTCTAAATATTCTGTTGCCTCGGAATCAAGGTGTACTCGCCGTCCGTTCATTATTTATCCTCCTTGGATGAAATCCATCGTCCGTTGTTTTTAAGAACCCAGACACCATGACCCTCAATTAAATTTGAACCATCAATTTGGTAAGGGATCTTGATATACTCAATCTCTGGACCTTGTCCTCTAAACTTGCCTTCTACCTCGTAACCCCTTGGCCAATTTCTACCGAGCTTGTCGATATTAAATACATAGTTACGATCTACTTCTCTTTGTCTCTGTCTTTCAATATGCATACATGCTCCACTGAAATAGAAACTCAAAAACAAAATAAAATACTTCAAAATATACTCCTCTATAAAAAACTGTAAAACTACCGACTGAGTGCCGGAAAAATGATTGTGGTTTGTGTGAGATCAGCTACTTAAGAACATTTCAATAGATGATGAAAATCTAGGGGTACTTCTACCTAGTTTTGATCAGTATATGGTTCTAGCTCAATGTAAGAATGTTCTTAGTTGAGTGGTGGAATTGTATTTGTTTGCTTGTGTCAAGTACACCAGCTGTTAGGCTGAAGTACATTTTCGATGTGTGCTCTCCATATACGTCTTGATCAACTAGCATCAATCTTTTTAGTATTCTTTCGCTATCAGCTACGCAAAATACCAAATCAACATCTCTTTCATAGCTATAGTTCATCATCTTTTGTGTGATTCTCTCTTTTGATTTCAGCGATCTTTCATACTCTACTGCAACACTTAAAATCCCTTTTTTTGACCTCAGTTGGCAGTATCCGTCACTATGGAGGGCTTTAAATGTTGAGAAGGGTTTTAGGTTTTCGTATTCAACCAAACCAACGAGATCATTTTCAGGAATTATCTTTGTCATACAATCAAGATCTTTAAGTTTTTGTAAGATATCCACGAGTGTTAAGTCGTGAATTCTCGAGTCACTTCGAATTTGAGTGTAGTGTGTTTCAAGTCCATCATAATTGATCAAGTAGTTGACCCCTTTTTTACTCAAAGAGTAAATCCTTCGTATGGAACCACGGTATTGGGTTGCATCCGAGATAATATAGCCAGCTTTCTTTAACTTATTTAATCTCAAATAGGCGTAACTTTTTCCAACATTTTTAAAAACGGCAATATTTATCTGATTAACGGTTGCAAGTTTATTGCTGAAAAGAAAATTGAGAATTCTAATATCGCGTGGTTGTAAAATAAGTCGACTTTTCTTTTTTAAATTACTCATTATTGTCATCTCTACCACTGGGGTTGGTCACTAGCTTCTTTGGGTAGAGTTTGTTGAATTTCTCTTCTAGGTTCTCGATTTCACTCTCTAAGCACTTGTCGTCAACCAAAGGTGACTGTACCTCTGCAAACTCGTTACCTACTTTCCAAATCCCTCGGCCCGCAATCTTTGGAAGCTTGGACGCGGCCCCAGTTTCAAGTACAAGCCTTGAAGCAATATCAGTGGCTACTTTGAAACACATCCATCCACCCATGTTTCCTTGAATACGGCTATCCACGGTTTCTTTAGTAACTTTTTGAGTCGCTATTATGACGTGAATCCCCGCAGCTCTTGCTAGTTTTGTAAGGGTGTCAGTAAAATTTCTAGACTCTTGTATCGCCATTTTTTGCGCGCGTTGTAAGCCTGTGAAATCGTATAGAACCGATGCTTCGTCAACAATGAGAACCCTGACATCTTTCTTATGCTTCTTAGGGTCAATCTCATTAATGTTTTCTTTTTTCATGAACTCGTAGCGTGCGTTCATTTCATTAACCAGATCTTTTAGCATCTGGTTAGCTTCTCGTTCATTTGCTGCAATCTCGATGTTGTTGAAGTTTTTAAATTTTTGCATCTCCACGCCACGTTTTAAATCAATGATATGAAGCCTGATCTTCTCAGAGCTGCCAAGCATGCCTAAAATGACATTTTTAAGAAAATTACTTTTACCGTTTGAAGTAGTACCAGCGACAAGCATATGGGGTAGCTTTCTAATAGATTGCTTGTGAAGTTTATTTTCACACTGCCCGACAATAAACGAGTAGGGTTCTTTTAAAAATTTTTTAACGTCTTCAAACCTGACGACCTTAGGAAGCTCAGCGTTGTTTAAAACCACCTCAATAAGACCGTTTCTGATGTCTTCTCCAATGGTTTCAATCTTTCGTTTTAAAAAAAGTGCTATTTGAGACTCTTTTGACCTGAAATCATCAAGACCAACCCCATTGGCAGCATACTTAAGGGAAGTACGGTTACCGTTATTAAAGTGCTCGATAGATTGAAGCTTGGGGTATTGACCGCTTTTGCTTCTTATAGCTAGGTTTTGAGTGAGTTTCGCGTACTTTTGTCTTGTGACTTGGCATACCAGCCCAATCACAAACAACGTTACCCCCCAAAGAAGAAGATTCATGAAAGTAAAATGATACCCCCAAGCGAATCCTTCAAACAACTCAATACTGCGGTAACCAAATAATCCATTTGTTCTTTCATATAGAGTCATTAAGTGATCGTTTTCATAGACGATTCTATAGCTGAGCATCCCAATAAGTAGAGATCCAAAAATCCAAAACTCTTTCATTTTGGTGATAGGGGAGTGAATAAAGTTTGCGAGTGTTTTTAAAAACAATAAAAACATGTTTCCTAGTCCTAAAACAATGCTTTCAAGTTTATTAGATGATGCTTTTTTATCTGTCATTTTACTTCTCCTATTTGAAGTCTTGATGTGAGTGAAACAATGAGCTTGGTCCCTGCCTCTACGGTGACGTATTCAGGTTGTGAACTCATCTCTGAGAGTTGTCTTGATGATTCAAGTTGCGAGGCCTTTGATAGACCTTTAAGCCCAGCATTTTTCCAAGTAGACCTTGCAGCCACTATGCCGGACTCGTTTTTTCCAATTTGTTCTCTTTCTACAAGAATTTCGGCTGCTGCTGAAACAGCTTCAAGCCCAAGGGTTTGTGTGATTCTTGCCCCTGCTTTTGAGTGAAAGCTGCCTTCAATCCCGGGTTGACGCGTGGCTGGGTCTAGGGCTTGCCCCGATACCTTAAATTCACGTCCATCAGGAAGTACGCCTCCACTAATCGTCAAGTAAACCTTAGAGTTTTTGTCAGACTGTTTTGCCGCTGCCAGTAAAGTCGTGTTGTAAGGTATCTGCTTACCCCCACGAAAACTTGCTCCGTAGGGTAGCAAGATTTTATAAACCGCTGATGGTTCTCTTGTATCAATTCCCGTCAGCAGCTTTCCTGTGACTTCAAACCCAGTGGGGAGACCCCGGTTTGAGTCAAACTCATCACCTCGGTTAATGACTTGCTTTGCCTTGTACTGAGTGGTTTGCTTCTTTTTAACCTCTTCAGAAATCTTTTGTGATACTTTTGGGTTATTTGCTTTCGTCTTGTTTGTTTTGCTTAAAAGAGACTCTATGTCTTTATCTATGCCTTGATCAACCGAGTAACTGCTAATATCAATCTTACTATGGGTTTTTTGAACCACTGCATTTGGCTTTGTAGCCCTAAAGTAGATTGAAAGTGACATTAGTATAAAACTAAGAAGTGAAACTGCGTAGATAATGTTTTTTTTCTTAAAGTTAGATTGCTCTGAGTTATAGATGAGAGAAAATATTTTAGAAAAATTCATAGAAAGTTCCTCCCAATAACTGCTTTGTAGCGTTTCTCGTCTTTCCAAAGGTTTAGAGTAAAGCCCCTTCGTTGAACCTTGTTTAAAACAAACCTCAACCTTGCTTTTGAGCCGTGACGAATGAGATCACTATCAAACGCACTTCTCTGACCCGCGAGTTTGATATTATTTCTTGTTAAGTAGGTATCCATCTCAGTGGTATCAAAAGGCATTTCATTTTTATTGCTAAGCTCGCAGTCAATGATTTGAATCCCACCGTCAAGATACTTTGCAGAAGATATCTTGAGTGTGAGGTCTTTATCTAGACGAATAATTTTGCCAATTTTCTTGGTGCGTACTTTCTTGTGCTTATAAACGACCGTTGATCTATCATTCCACCGGACCCGCAATAGATCATCATGCTTCTTTGTTCCAACCTTTAGGTGAAACCCGTAAGTGTGTTTTTCAGTGTAGACAAACAAATTGGTGTTAAGGGTATCAAGTGGCTGTAGACTGACGTCGTTTCCCGTAAACTCTGCTGAAATATAGTTTGAGTTTCCTAAAATGATTTTTTTAGGTCGGTCTTCAAATCTCAAAACAGTGGAGTGAGACATTTTTAGATAAACTGGCGACATTTTAATATCATCTGTCGAGATGCTTCTGACACTTCTTGCATGACTTACTGCGGGTAGTAGAAGTGATAATAGTAATATTTTCTTCATAGTTATTTTCCTTCGTGTTCAATGATTCCATTCACATATAGGCCAACTGGGTTCCACTGGGTCCTAGCACCAGTGGTCAGCTGAAAAATGGCTTGTGATGGAATGGGAAGCGGTATGCCTTCAACCTTTATGAGTTTATCAAAACTTGCAAAGACCTTTTCTTTGTCTACTTTGATGGAAACGTTAGTGATAGACTGAGATACTTTCTTTCCTTTAAAGTCTTTCTTTTTAATTTCTTTGACTCCAGTAATTACCTTGTCTCTGAAAGCCTTGGTAGCCAATGGTGAAATTTGGCGGTAAACCGTTTCTGGGGTTAGCTCCGGCCACTCGTATCTTGCTTTTAAAAACTCAGCTAAAAACTGCTTAACAGCTTTTTGGTCAACCTTAAATTCTTGGTAAGACCCTCGAAGATAAACTTGGTTGTGATCATCGAGTATGACAACCACAGGTCCTCTTGAACTCACTTTCCATAAACTAAGAGAAAGCACTGTGATCACTGCGGAGAGTAGAATACAAGTTATCTTATAAGTTTTTAGGCTTGCCGATATTTTTTGCCACTGGTCGACTGCTTTTGGTGTTCTTTTTAGTGTTTCTTTGGGTGGTTTGTTGGTTTTTTGGATTGTCATTAATAGTTTCCTTATGGTTTTGAGTTAAATTATTAGTACTTTTATTTTCTATGTTTGGTTTCATATTACTTCCTCTATAAGTGGAGATACTTTGATTTTTCTGATTGAGTTTGTTTGCTCTTTGTTCTTGTCTATTCGAAGAAAAAGACCTGACTCTATCCATTTGCGAGTTAACTCCACCTTTTACAGCACCCATCGTAGCTAGCCGAAGCTTCGTCATGGCAATTGTCAGTGGAACTGCTGAAAATGCTCCTGCCATTCCTTCAAACCCGTCACTAAGAAGTGATTTTGTTGCGAGTGGGACAAACATCATGGAAAGACCAATACAAAGATTCACAACAATGGAACTCAGGTAATCTTCAAGCCCAGCATAAGTAGCGTGCTCAGCCATTTTTAAAAGTAGGGCCCCAAGGATCATCTAAAGTACCTTCCAAACAATGACTTTAATAAGCCCACTGTAAAGTGACTTTGTCACACCAACAGTAGATTTGGAGATAAAGCACAGAATCATGAGCGGACTACAAATGTGAAGAATGAGCCATACAAAATGGGTGAGGGCTTCAGCCATAAAAAAACCAAGATAAGCTATTAAGTATGAAAGCATTGCTAGGAAATATAAAAAATGACCTCGAAGATCAAAAAAACCTGTGTCTGCTCCCTCGTGGTTGGGGCCCATTTCTTTAAGTATTGCCCAAGCGTCGTTGTAGCCATTGAGCCGTCCTACGATTCCGTCTCCAATGTAGGTGATGATGTCTGTGATAAAATCAAATGAAAGAAGCAAAAGAATACTGATAACCGTACGCCTTAGAACATCTGCAGGGTTTGGGTTTTCAGGTTTTAGTAGCTCAAAGATAATCAATATCGCCACAACCGCTGGAAGTAGTATCCAGTAGGTAGTGAGTAGCTCCGAGTGAATGTCTTTTGAAATGTCAATAAGATGGGAAAAATTCATAGTCTTAAAAACCTCGACGATGGTCTGAATTCCTCAAAAGCACGCCCGAAGTCTTTATTTATTTTTTGGTATGACTTAACAGCTTCTTTGTCTTTTTTATTTTGTAGAGCTAAAATCTCGCTTTGAAGTTTTAGGTTTTGGCTTTCAAGGCGTATGAGTTGACTGACTCCTTTTAAAACCATTGCGTTACTTTCGGCAGTCATTCTTGCAGCCCCTTTGGGGGATGCAGATCTTGCTTGTGACTTTAGGGTATTTGAGCTCTCTTCTTGTTTTTCTGCGTATTTTTTAAAACCCGTGATCATCCTAAGGCTTTCTGCAACCGTTTTATCGTGAAGCACTTGAATGGCTTGCTCGGGGCTGTCGGGAATTCTTCCGTAAAGCTCAGCTATGGATTCAAGGGATCTATTAAAAGAAGTTAAATCTGAAAGTACCCCATTATCTTCAATGGGAAGCTGGGAGAGTAGACCAGTAGCATTCTCTAGGCCATTGTGTACTGTTTTGAAAAATTCTTTTGTTCTTTTTGCTTGGTCAAACATTTGTTTTAGCTGTTGGTAACGCTGGTAGTTTTCCATGAGAATTTTAGATAAATAACCTACTTGAACCCACCCTGAACCATCTGTAAATGCAAATGATTGGGCGGGAAGTAAAAGTGCTATCAGTAGACATAGCTTTGCCTTGGTCTTTTTCATAAGACGTTCCTTTTTTTAGTTGGTTTTATGGATTTAGTTTAAAGATAAAAAGTAACCCAGAGCGGGTTACTTTAAGAAGTTATTAGATTTTAGAGGTCTGATTTTAAGAGGCTTCTTTAAGTTTATCAAGTTTTTGCTTAATTTTTTTTACCTTAGACTTTAGATCTGGCCTTTCAAATCCATTTGGAAAAAGAATAAACTCTGGTTTTACTCCAAAAGCTGTTGCAATTAGTATGGCTCTATCTTCTCCAAGCCGAGATTTCCCGTTTTCAATATTTGAAATATTTGAAACGGCGATACCCGTTAACTCTGATAAGATAGCTTGTGTCCACCCGTGTTTTTCACGAAGTTCTTTCACTACTTGACTTGGAGTTAGTTTTACTATTGGTTTCCGCATTTTAGGGCCTCCTGTAATCATGAGGGGTTATTTTTACAACATCGACAATTTCAATAGTGCCGTCTTTAGAGACTTGATAAAAAACTCGCCATTTTTTGTTTAACCTTGAAGACCTGTAGGACTTCATGTTTCCTTTGAGTTTTTCATCGTGATAGCCTTTAATTTTTCTCAAAATTGATAGGCCATGTTCTTCAATCAAGCGTGCCCAGATTTCGTATGAAACTTGAACTTCCTTAGGAGCTTTTGCCAGCTCTTTTTGAGCTGATTTCTTTTCAACAATAACTACGGAACTCATAAACACCTCTGTTATACTTAAATATAACTTATACTCAAGTATAAATCTAGTATTTCATATAAAGCACTGATTACATTGCACTATTAAAACCTATAGTGCCCCACAAGGTTAGAGCAGCTGATACATTTTCCATACTCTGGCCCCTTGCCTTGGTTATGAACGTATACGATTCCCTCTGAGCTAACTCCAGTGACAATAGCAATGTGATCAGGGAGTTTTTTTGACTGCCAGATCAAGATGTCTCCCGGCTGAAAGTCTTCTACCATCGCCACAGATTTTCCATATTTTTTAAAAAATATGTTTAAGTTCGGAACCCTTCTGTGGTCTATGCTCGGGTCAGGCTTATCTTGGTTATATAGCTTTGGGTAGTCATCAAAGTTCAGTGACATATCACTAAATACAAGAGACTGAAGGTCTACACCGGTTTTTCGGTACGACCTAATAACGACATCACTACACACTCCTTTTTGATCATTGATATCACCGTAAGGGTAATCAATGTTTTTGTAAGTACCGTCATACTTCACTTTTTTACTGACTCGGTCTTTTGCGGCACTTACTAAGCTTACTTTTGTTGCTTGTCTATTAGCTGCCTCCTCCGCAGCTTTTTTGTAAGAGACGCAAGATGAAAGCAATAGTCCTAATGCGAAATATATAATTCTTATTTGATTTAATTCACTCATATGTAGCCTTTTTAGTTTAGTTCATTAACAATTTTTTCTAGAACCTGCATTTTTGATAAATGCGGGTTTTCTTTTTCTGTTTGAGCTATCTTTGCTTTGTCATTTCCATCAGAAGTGCAAATCCAGTAACTCAAGGGTTCTGGTACAAGTCTAAGAACTGTTTGATTTTCGTCTTGAAGATAGAAAAACTCAGAGTATTCACCTTTTTTAATCTGAAGAGATTTAATTACTTCAACCTGAGCGTCATTAAAGTCAAAAGTCTCTTTAAAGTCTTTCCAATCAATTTTTCTTTGCCGTAGAATAACGACACTCGTGGTGTTTGGCATCAGTGAATCACGTAGGTTCTTGTCTTGCATAAAGTCTTTATAGTTTTGAGACAAAGACCAAATACCAGAATTAAACTTACGCCACGTCCTGTAGCAGGTAATAACAAACTGTTTGGCTAGCTCAGTTTGAAACAACCTTTCAGCTTCATCAACAATAAGAAGATACGGTCTTTCAAAGTCTTTTGAGGCCATGTCTTGAATGTAGTTTGTAAGTAGCAGAAGCATCACATCTTTTAGCTCCGGGTGAGCTGACAATGCTTGAACCTCAATACCTACAAGATCTTTCGTCATTGAAACATTACTGGGTCTATCCAATATTCTGCCGTAAGCACTATCACCGGTCCAAGAGTAGAGGATCTGAGCGTATACCTTCATTTGTTCGTTTGGATGCTTTTCTAAATGCACCTTTAAATCACTTAGAGTAGGGGGGCCTTTACCACGTTTCTTTTGATAAATCCTAACTATAGCTTCTTCAAGTAGAGCTTTATCTCGTTTTGGAAGTGAGTTCACATTTGCTTCTTTTAAAATCATTTCCAGTACCGCAAGAGTGATTTTTATCTTTTCAGAACTAGGCTTAGTTTCTCCCTCTGGGAGATCAAACATATTAATAGACATGTTTGAATTGATATTGAGGTCTAAGTACTCTCCATCAAGGACTTCAAGTAAACGCTTACAACTTGCCCCGTTATCAATCCAAATAATCCGTGGCTTTAGGGCGTAAAACTGAAGCATAAGCTGGGTCACCGTAAACGATTTACCAGAACCTGACCCTCCAAAAACAATACCGTTCCAGTTGGGGAGCTCCTTTGCAAATGGATCAAGTGAAAAAAGAGAGTTCTCTCTGTTTGGAAACACACATACGGGTCGCTCGTTTCCTTCCCACGGAGCGTAAAGAGGCATCATATGAACAAGGTTCGAGGACTTCATTTTTTTGTGCCTAAAGCCTTCACAAACACCGGGAGCAGATTTAAAGAAAATATCTTTTGCAGGTAAGGTCTCAATAAGTCCTTCAGCTTGGTTCATCTTTCGAAACGCTTTTAAGACTTCGTCACACTTTTCTTCTAGTTGAGCCTTATCTTTATCCCACACGATGATATTCAAATCACACGAAGTTAGTTTTGTCGTACCCTCCAAAAGATCAGTCATTAAATCTTCGATTTTTTCTAATTTCGATTCACTTTCAATATCTGAGACATTACTAGAACCAGCAGCCATTGAATGAGCGATACGCCTTTGAAGCCCGAGCTTTGATCTCTCTTTAGACTGATCTAAAACATGAATATTTTGACTTAACCAAAAATGAAATGGAAGCTGTAAAAGTCCTGCAACCATTGAAGCGTAAGTCATACCTTCAGGCAGTGTCTTAAGAGTTAGTACTCGGTAGCGGTATTCGCCAATATCAATTCCTTCTTTAGTATTCCATAGGTCTGTTAGAAACATCTGAGAGTTTAAAGAAGGCACATTTAAATCAACTTTTTGTTGAAGATTAGGCGAGCCGTGTTTTTCATGACGCTCCATATTAAAATACTCAAATAAGAGATCAAACCACTGGTGTGATTCTACTCTTTTGGTTTTGACCTTTGCTTCAACGAGGGACGAGTGAATAAATTTAAGGTTTCGTCTAAATTTTTCACAAAACAAGTCATACTCATCTTCTGAAACTTTTAGAAAATCTGTGTTTTTTTGAAATAGGCGTTGTTTCTTATAAACAATGGGCTCTGAGCGAACAAAAAGATAAACCTCGGGGTAGAAGTAGTTTTTGTTTTTAATGTTTTCTTGTAGGTTCTTCATTCTTGCATTTAGTACAGAGGTATAAATATCAGGTGCTCCCTGAGCAAGATTCTCATGTTTTTTGATAACTGGATGAACGTTAGAGCTTAGTTTATAAAAAAGCTGAAGTTTCATATTTGATGAAAGTGATAAGATAAGGTTTTCCACGTGCCTGCTAAACAGGTTGATTTCTTCACCTGTAAGGCAGCTAATATCATAGCCGCCAAGTTTAAAGCCGGCCCCAAGGGAGCCGTCTTTAAATACCATCAAATCACCATCTAAATGCCAAAACGGCAATGAATCCGTAAGATTTTTAATCATTTTAATTCCTAATTGTAAAAGGGGGGGGGGAGAGGCTAGTGCTTACTAATAAAATCTTCAGCGTACTGGGTGGCTTGCTCTTTGTTCATTTTTAGTTTTGTTCTTGCGAACAAATAAAGCTCTTTATAAGCCTTCATTTTTTGTATGCCGTGTTTCTTACCCGCAAAGCGTTTAGCAAATTCAATGGCCTGTTCTTTTGAATACTCTAGTCCACCGTTTTTTTCTTTTGCAGAGGAAAATTCTACTCCTATTTGGATTGTCTTAAGATAAATAGGCACATTTTTTTGGTTAGTGATGTGATTTGAGAGTTTTAAAGCTTGCTCTTGTTTAAGCTCTAGACCTTTTTTCTTCCAAGGTGCTGTGACGTATCTAAACACTATGGTGTACTCAGTAAAATACTTTTTAGGCAGTGGTTTTTTAAAGACGCGAATTGCAAACTCTTTTGCTTGTTTGGGTTCTAAGCCAAGCCCTTCATTTTTAAATGGTTTTAAAGCGTATTGATATACTGTTTCTCTAAACAATGTTTGCTCTGGGATTTGAGCTTGCAGCGATGATGATAAGCCTACCAAAGCAATGATGCTAAAGATGACGTGTTTCATAAATTTTTCTCCTGTATTTAAGTTCTTGTTTGCTGTCTTCTCCGGCACTCATAAAATCATCTTGAATATGGTATCGAAGAAGGTGGATAAGGTAGTCGTCTGGTTTGTTTTTCTTTCCAAAAAATAAAACCATTAAAAGTAAAAGTGGCACAAAGAAAACGAAAACTACTGAAAATGAGAACTGTCCAAAAAACAGATTCATCACAGCAGCAACGATCATGACAAAAAGAAGATCCATGGCTTCAAAACCAAGGATCTTCATTTTTGCATCTAGGTTTCGATGCACCGAAGATGTTTGTATTTCCATTAGCCCCCCGTAGCACTTTTAAGCCAAGAAATAATGACGGGTGCTAAAAAGCCGATGGTAGATGCGAACATGACTAAAATCATGCGTGACTTAGCGTTGGCGTCTCCAGACGCAGCTAGGATTGCTGCGTAGATAAGTCCAATGATACTAATGGCTGGTAGGATCACTGTAACGAGACTGTCAGTGAGGCCTTTAACTTTGGATTCAAACCCTGAGCCCCCAAAACCTTGTGCAAGGCATAGCTCAGGGATCAACATGATTCCAAGGTACAGTGCGATACTGGAATAGAATATAAGTTTATGCTGCATTTTTAAATTCTCCATTGTACTGAGGTTGTAAGATAAATCGTTCAATTCTTTTTCTATTTCGAAGGATAATGTGGATCACTCCATTGGTGAGTGAGCTATAATGACCTTCGCCAACAACCCTTCTTTCAAAATAAGTGTTTTGGGCGTTACGAATTGATTTTTCTAAAAGGTAATACTGCTGAGAACCGATGGTTTTGATTGTTCGAAGAAAATAAAAGTGTGTAGAAGGTTTTCCTCGAATGATGAGTTTGTACTCCCTTCGGTTTGGATCAAAGTAAGCAAAGCCAGCGTTTTCTAAAGACTTGTATTTTTTAGAAGCTCTTTTTAAAACATATGTAAACTCTATAAAATTACATTCCATCATTCTGCTCACTTTGTTTTTTGGTCCACTCAGCTACTTTCTTCTCAGCGTATTCCATCGCTTCTGCATCTTTTTCAATATTTCCTTCTGTCAATATAAAATCATAGAAAGCTTCGATGTAGATACCGATGGCTTTACTGCCGTTTTTCATTTTTGCAAACCTATGTGCAAACTCGGTGGAAGACTCAGGCTCTGATTCTTGGTTAAGATCAAGGATGGTGGTCGCTGTGAGGTAGGCTATACGCATTTGAATGGAATACCGAAACCCATCTTTAGAACTTGCTACTTTGTGAGCAAATGTCATTGCGTCGTATTTGCTATACCCGAGCCCCTTGGACTCTATATCTTTCATCGCAAATAAGAACATAGAACGGTGCACGAATAAGTACTCCACGAGGTTTGCCTGCTTCGAAGCGGTTTTAACAAAGGTGCTGGCATCATCTTCGTTTAATTCCAGTCCTTTTTGATCTAATGGGCTCCTTGCATACTCATTTGCCTCTTCCATGACGTCCTCCATCGTTTTAAAGTTTTGAGCCAGAAGAGTACTTCCGAAAAAGAGTGAAAGAACTACTGATAAAATTAAATGTTTCATTTTTTTCTCCTGAAAATTTGGTTATGCCTAGAGGCAGGTCTTGAGCTCCAAGGACTGGAGTTCAAGACCTACCGTCGGCGGGTTTGGGTGAGAGGATTTTTAAAATTCTGAATCCACCAGGTGTTGGGTGATGTGGTCTTAATTTTTTGTATACCTCTCACTATATACAAAAAGTATTACAGGGTATTACAAAATTGCTCTAAACTCATAAGACAACTAAAAAAATTATTTACGACTTAGTGGAACTAAAATTTCCTGACTATGAATTTTTCGTAATTTAATAACGTGTTTCGAATCCATGATTTTCTCTAGTTTTTTTAGGCTTCTGCAAAGGTTAGTTCGAACTGTTCGAGCATTAACACCTAATGTTGATGAAATCTCACCTACAGTTAAGTTATCAATAAACCTGAGCTTCAAAACCATTGCTTGTTTTCGAGTAAGATTTTTTAGAGCTGTAATAAATATTTTTTTTAACTCAGTAAAGTTATCTAGCCTTGCATTTTTTCTGAATAAATTTTCATAATCTTCCTGAGCAATATTTTCTGGAGCTAAAGGATCAAGAGGCAGAAGCTCTTCAGAACGCTTTTCAATATTCTTTAAATATCTTTCCCAAACAGTTGCACTCCAATTTCTTGAGCTCCTTTTTAATTCACTCACTGTTTTCCATTTACCATTAGGGTTTTTCCATGGTTCTAAGTCTTTAGAACCATTGTGATATCTCTTGTTTTGTAATGCCTTGTAACGTTTTTTATTATTAGTGAGAGATATGTTCTTTTTTATATCCGCTTTACTATTGTCTTTATGCTTTTTAATTTTAACTTTTTCACCCTTATGATTGATGTAGTGTTCTCCATCAACCATAAAATCTTTCAGGTTTTTATTAGTCATTAGTTGTTCTCCAAAAATTGTTTTTCAAATGCAGCTGCAAGACCAGTAATCCAAGCTTTGTGCCAAAGTTTGCGAACGACTTAAGAGTTGGATAACCTTGAAGAAAATAAATTTATGGATTTAAAAAGAAGAAAAAAATGAACGAGTTTCCGTGCATTTCAATCGTTTGTACGGATTTCCGTGTGTTTTTGCAAAATTTGGTAAGTATAATGGGCTTAAAACCTAAAAAACAAAAAAATAGTGAACGGATTTTCGTTCACTATTAAAATATTATGCTTAGATTGAATGTGATTAAGTTAAGCGAGCTCTTCAGCTGAAAGCTTTTCCTCAATCATAGCAAGTCTGCCTGAAACGGTTGATGGGCTGACATTAAGTTTATTCTTAGCAGCGTCTCGTAAGCTTTTCGAGCTACTCACGACACCCATGATATGGTCATACTCTAGCTTTAAAAGCCAGCTTTTGAATGCTGCATAGGTTGTGCCTTGGAATTCTATTTTCGGCTGCTTTACGGTGGTTTTTAACGCATTTAGTGCGTGCTTTTTTGAAATGATCTTGTAGTTTCTCTTTGCCTCTATAACAAGTAACTCCGCAGCATTAGCTAATTGCCTCACATTTCCTGACCACTCGTGTTCTGAAAATATTTTCATTGCGGCATTTGAGATCTTTATTTCCCATTTTTCACGTTTTTGTATGGATTCTAAAAAATGACTCAGTAAAATGGGAATATCTTCTGGTCTTTCTCTAAGGGGCTTTGATTCAATTGGTAAAACACATAACCTATAGAATAGATCCTCCCTGAACGACCCACCTGCGACCATTTCCTCAAGATTTCTGTGAGTGGCGCATATTATTCTAACGTTAATAGGAAAGGTTTCAGATGTCCCTAAAGGCTTAATTTGTTTCTCTTGAACAGCTCTTAATATTTTTGCTTGAGCGTCTAATGGAAGCTCACCAATTTCATCGAGAAAAAGAGTTCCGCCATGCGCATCTCTAAAGGCTCCGTTATTATTAGTGACAGCACCAGTAAAAGCACCACGTTTATGACCAAACAACTCACTTTCGATTAGGTTCTCTGGTATTGCTCCACAATTTACAACAATAAATGGTTTTTCGGCACGCTTAGAGTTATTATGTAAGGCTTTTGCTAAAACTTCTTTGCCTGTACCTGTTTCACCTGTGATTATGACACTTGCGACCGAGTCTTTATATTTGATAACTTTTTTAGCAATTTTTGCGAGCTGACTTGATTTTCCCTTTATGCCAATACTTTCTATCAATTTTTGATTTTTTATATGACTTTGAATTTCAGTTTTGCAGGATAAATTTTCTAAAAAATTATTATAAAATTTCTTCACAATAGCATCGAGCTTTGCCATTTCACGAGACTCACCTTTTTCACAAAAGTAGATTGCGCCACTTTCGATAGATTTTGAAAAAGTTTCACTTGTTTTATCAGAAGACAATATAACGATTTGAGCTTCAGAATTATTTGCAAGTATGTAAGATGTCAGGTCTGTCCCTTTAGACTCTTTCAAATGAAAATCAATAATACACAATGCTATTTGCGACATGTTTTTTTTGTATATTAAAAGAGCTTCTTTAGATGATTCAGCTGTAATGACGTCGTAACCATGCCGTTCAAAGTGATACGATAAAGCATCAAGCACGTTTGGCATGTCATCGACAAGTAATATTTTAGGCCTTTGATTCTTCATAAGAACTCCTCTCGTCGGCTGTATTTATTGGGATACATAAAGAAACGGTTGTTCCGTGATTGTATTTAGACTTAATATTAAGAGCTCCTCCAGCTGCTTTTACACATTTAGAGACATGGTGTAGACCAATCCCTGTACCTGACGGCTTATTAAATGTGACACCCAGTTGAGTAATATCATTAATTTGATATTCTTTAATTCCAATACCTTGGTCTGTCACTAAAATTGTTAAAAAATCTCCTTGAATGCTCAAAGAAACGTACACAGATTGATTTACTTCTGATGCTTCAATAGAGTTTAGAATTAGGTTTTTTAGAATCATTTTAAAGTCAAAAAAGTCTAATTGTGAAGAAATGGGTTTGTTTTCAACATTGATAACAGTGATGTTTAAATCTATGTTTTTAAACGAATTTAGATCTGAAAAATCTGCTTTTATCTCATTGATTAGGTCTCCAATGACGAAAGATTCTTTTTGACAGACACTATTAAAGTCATCCGCATAATCATGGCAATACTGATGAACGTTTTCAACTACATTCAATAAAATCCGAGACATCTTTGGCTCAAAATGTTCATGTAAAATAGCTACAGGAGAGAGCGAAGCTTTTATGTCATGAAACCTAATTCTAGCTTTTTCTTTGGCTTTCTTTAGGTTTGAAAAAGCAAGTTGCTTCTGCTCTTTCGCTCGGTTGACGAATAGCACTTTTAAAATCGTTTCAAGAGATGATAGTTGCTTATCAATATAGATTTTTTGTTCTTTTGATACTGTAAAGGAGTATGAGTGATCGCCTATTTTGATTGTTGATTGACATTGTTTAGTAGATATTTTGTTAATTGACTCAGGTAGCAACTTTATTGAAAGATGGCTTCCTATTGCTTTTGCAATAAAAAGCTCTGCCTCGGTATTTTCGAGTCGTGCTAGTTTTCCAAATATACAGACTATATGATTGATTAGTGAGCCAGAAAAGCTAGCTTGATCGTTTGATGTAAATGGTTTTTTCAACTGAATTGCTTTTTCAAGCTTATCATCAAATTTTTTCCAAGCATGAAAAGAATTAGTTTTAATTCTGTAATCGACTGTTTTCGAATAGTATGATTTGGCCTCGTCAAACCGATGAAGATTCAATGTTATGATGGTAGCGACTCTATAGAATTGAGAACAAATTAAATTCGAGTGAGCACTATCGTCAAAGTTTTGCATAAATGTATCAAATTCGCTTTCAATAGATGCAGCATAGCCTTTTGTGGCCAACGGCAATAATGGCATAATCTCCGAGATAGGCTTGTATCGTAAAGTATTGTTATCCTCATGAAATGATGACAATTCAAAAGCTAGAGACTCTGCTTTATTGTAGTTACCATTATATGCATATCCGTATAGGCAGCTAACTGTGTATACAGCTCTGTAGTATGGTTCCGAGTCAAGGTACTTGTTTCCAATGTGTGCTGACTTTTCAAATTTCTTTCCAATACGACCACTGACAACATGAGTGTATGGAAACCCTGCCAAAACAACTTTTGAAGTAAATTCTTTTTGCTTATTCATATATTTAAAAGCAAACAACGCAAGATAATAGCCAAGATACCTATGTCCCTTGATCGTTAACATGTGGCCCATAAGAAAGAGACTCATAAGCATAAGGTCAACCCAAAACATGCGAATGGATAGAAAAAACAGTTGAGTCAATGCCTGATTTGCAATCTTATGGTCTTTCCAAAACCAAGAGCTGAACTTAGCGTAAAGATGGATAGCTTTGGAGATTTTAAAATTTTCTATCTGTTTTGTGCATTCTCCTATAGGTTTCCCGATTTTTGCCAAAAGTAAATTTTTATCTGCTTGTGCAACAGAAACTTCAAACTCACTTAAATCGCTAAAATCAATGAGGTTGTATTCTGCTATGGATTGTTCATACTTTCCTGACCAGTGTAAGTCTAAACACTTGCAAAGGTGGACATTAAAACCATGGTCTTTTAAAGCAATATGATCTAGTTTTTTTAAAGCATTATAAAGATTTGTATTCAAAAGTCTCTCTCCAAATAATAGCCAACTCTTGACCCAAAAGTTCTAGGCCTGAGCTCTTAAATGAACTGTATCCAAGTGTTTGAACGTTGTTGTTTCCCCACAAAACCAGATTAGCCGATGTAGGGTTAATAGGTGTTGGGATCATTGAAAAATTTGTACCATTCAAATGACTTGCCCAGCTAATATCCTCAATATTGCCAACGGAAGAAATCAGCAATGTATTATCTAATGGTTTTGCAGCGCTAGGATTATCCTTTATGAATTGGTACGCATACTCAGCTTTTTTTGAAATAAGTGATTTCCACTCTTCTTTATTTAATAAAGCTGCAGCCTCTGCTTTTTCTATTGAAAGCAATACAATAATGAAGCTATTGCCATATAGTTCGTCTCTTTTAATTTTTGTAGCATCTTCTAAGGCTATCGGTAGAGCAATGTTCTTAATGTTATGTCGTTGCAATACCTCTAGTGAATTTTTAATAAAAAGTTGAGTAAAAGTACAATTATTTTGTTTTTTAACTGAAGAGATTTCTATAGTCTCTTGAAAACATGATTTGTCTTCGTGCTGAAATTGAAAATTAAAATAGTTTGGCAAAGTATTTTTAGCGTAACTACTTAGAAGGCTTAACCCTCCAAAAGCATCTATCTGCCCATGTGGGATCACAACTTGAGAAAATAATTTATTATTTTGTATGACGCCTTCAAGCTTGTTCAATAGGTCGTAATCTGAAAAACCCTTATCAGAGCTAAATGCAAAAAGACATTCAGAGCCTTTTAACAATTCTTTCACGATATTTTTTGATCTAATGTTAAGCATTTTTATAGTAGTGTCCTAAAAATTTATCTCTGTTCTCAATGATTTCTTGCCTGCTTAGTTTTTGAAACTCATGCATTGCAGTATTAGATTCAATTTTCTTTGCATTGACGGCAACCCCAGTCATTTTTTTAATTACTCTTGATATTGTGTCTGCATTAAATGCTTTGTTGAATATTTTTTTGACTTGGAGCGTTATATTGTTAAAGCTATCTAGTTTAAACTGACCCTCTTGGTGAATGAGTTGATCAAAGTAGTCAAAACTAAGAGAGACATGTTTTTTCTCATCTTCATACACTTCTTTATCAAGCTCAAAAGAACTAGCGTCTTGCCAATGGTCAATACGATGCTTGAGGGCGCCCAATGAGATACCTTCCAACAAACCCTGAAGAGCATAGAGTTTTAGGGTATTGTTCGGTAAACTATCAACAAAGTGATGTAAATCAAGATCATATCCACTTCCTTGGATTGATTTAGACCCAAGTACTCTAGAGTATTCATTCAAATGGTAAGCTTCTTCATCAAGTTGTTCTTCTAGTAAAGCAAGAAGATCACTGGGAAGACTTTTATCACGCACTATCTTCGCTAAAGCCTGAACAATCATTCTTTCGCCAATTAGTGTTTCACCGACAAGGTACTGCCATTCAGCGTCTTGATGGATATCTGTAATGAGTTGTTTTTGAGCTAACATAGTTCGTTTACCAACCTTTCGATTTCTTCTGGTTTTTCAAGGTTAATCATGTGCCCTAGATCCTGAACCTCAAGATGTTGGGCGTCAGGCACCAGCTTTTTTAATATTGCATTGTGTTTTGGGCCGAGAATGTAATCTTTAGCTCCGCCAACAAAGGCAGATTCATTAGGGTTGATCTTACTAAAGTACTTTGCTCCATCAAATGCTCTTAAAGCTGATAGCTGTTTTACAAAGGATTTTTCTGATTGTTGGTTTCCACTAAATGCACAGTACTCAAAATATTTACTACAAATATCAAGATGAGATTTTAAAAAATTATCAGAAAAAAATGGACGCATGATTTTTTCAAAATCTTCTAAATCACCGGGTTTGCACTCGAACCACTCATTCATTAATGAGTCTGGTACAGCAGGTTTTTCATTTGTATTTGCAGAGGTTACTAAGAATAAGAACTTTGTATTTTCAGGAAAAATAGATCTATATTTTGAGGCGAGAACAGATAAAATCATACCTCCCATGCTCATTCCAACAGCGATAAAAGAGTTGCTTTTAGGAAGTTTAGTAATTTCTTTTGCATGAATCTTAGCTACGTCTTCCAAAGTATATTGATGTTCGATATCTAAAGAGCCTTCAACACCAGGATTATTGATGTAATGGAAGCCATCTATTTTTGGAAATTCACTTGCAGCCATTGCAAGTCCTGGAATCATAATACCTCTAAGCATCAGAGACTCCCTGATAGAACTTACTGATAAGTTCTTTTGGCCACTCACTTACTTGACGAGATTTCTGATCAATGCAAGTAAGTTTCATCTCGCATTTTGAGTAAATATTTTTTTCATCACCCATGGTGCAGCTTATTGTGCACGTACTTTCATTAAAAATTTCAACATGGGAAGAGATTTGAAATGCTTGGTCAGCTTTTACCGGCTTCAAGTATGAAATATTTACGTTGTTTACAACAAACAAAACTGGGAGTTTTGCTATAGTGACTAGATCCCAGCCAAGGTTTTCTCGAAGGCCTATAAAACGATGGTCCATGAAATACGATAGGTAGTGTTCATTGTTCATATGCCCATGAAGGTCAATTTCTGAAAATTTAGCTCTGTGCGTACTTTTAAAAACGATCGGTTGTTTTTCCATCTCAAAGTCATCCATTTTTATATATTGTTTAATATTTCATAAAATATACATAAAATTTATAAAATAATCAAAGTATTTTAAAAAAATAGAGTTAAATCAGAGACATGGAATTTGCCGATCGGGCTGCTATTTGTGGGTTGTCCGTCTTCAGTGGGGTTTAATATTGGGAGTATAATAAGGAGATTTACGCGCTTTTTTCAGAAGTAGTAGGGCACACATGTGGAGTGGACCCCTGTTTAGGCTACCTTGTTTAAGTTAATTTTGTAGTACTCCGTTGGGCTCATCATATCAAGTGCAGAATGAGGAGCCTGTTCATTAT
>JALZUP010000338.1 GCA_023301505.1 Robiginitomaculum sp. | reverse complement strand
TTTGACTATAATGCCCAGACAGGTGAGATATATATACGCAGCCAAGCCGATATGTGCCTTGTTGCTGGCGCTCAGAGCCGCGCTGCTGGGCCATTCATGTCGCGTGATCTATCGGTTAAGCCCTGCGCCAGTGTTGAGACGGCGTTAAAGCAATGGGTGGTTTTAGCCAACTAATTTACGCGGCTTTAGAGCTACCCCTTAAGCCTTATCCGCTAGCGCTTTGAGCTTGGCCATTTCATCGCGCAGGCGGGCGGCCTCTTCAAATTCGAGATTTTCAGCGGCTTCAAACATACGCTTTTCATAATCGGCCAATATAGCCACCATATTGCCGCCAATATACGCCTCCTGCTCGCCCTCGCCAAAACTGCTGCCGAGCGGGTTATGTTGGCCACGCGGGCCTTTCTTCTTCTTACCCGTCGGAGTCCAGCTATCGCGCTCTGACTGGATTTGCTTGCCCGCCGCACTATCACCGACCACATCGGACACGCCGCGAATGACCGTCTTAGGCGTAATTCCATGTTTTTCATTATGGGCGACTTGTATGGCGCGGCGGCGATCTGTTTCCCCCATAGCGCGCTGCATTGAGCCTGTGATCTTATCGGCATAAAGCACCACGATACTCTCGGCGTTACGCGCGGCGCGGCCAATGGTTTGCACCAAGCTGGTTTCACTGCGCAAAAAGCCTTCTTTATCGGCGTCCAATATTCCGACAAATGCACATTCTGGAATGTCTAGCCCCTCGCGTAGCAGGTTAATCCCGATCAGAACATCAAACACGCCCATCCGCAAATCGCGAATAATCTCGATACGTTCCAGCGTATCAATATCGCTATGCATATAGCGCACTTTAATGCCTTGATCGTGCATATAATCGGTGAGATCTTCCGACATTTTCTTGGTCAATGTGGTCACTAAAGAGCGGTAGCCGCGCGCCGTTGTTTGGCGTACTTGGTCAATCACATCATCAACTTGGCTCGCCCCGTCCGTTGACACAGGGCGCACCTCAACGGGTGGATCAATCAGACCTGTTGGACGAATGACTTGCTCAACAAACACGCCGCCTGTGCGCTCCATTTCCCAATTGCCGGGCGTGGCCGAGACATGAATGCTTTGCGGGCGCATCGCATCCCATTCGCCAAAGGTGAGCGGGCGATTATCCATGGCGCTGGGCAGCCGAAAGCCATGTTCAGTTAAGGTGAATTTGCGGTTGCGATCCCCTTTGCTCATCGCGCCAATTTGCGGCACGCTAACATGGCTCTCATCGGTAAAAATAAGGGCATTATCGGGCAGATATTCAAACATGGTGGGGGGCGGCTCGCCCGGATTTCGGCCTGTCAAATAACGGCTATAATTTTCAATGCCTGTGCAAAACCCCTGCGCGGCAATCATTTCCAAATCAAATTCTGTGCGCTGGGCCAGACGCTGAGCTTCAAGCAATTTGCCTTCGCTTTCAAATTCGGCAAGCCGGCCAACTAGCTCCGTTTTGATCTGTTTAATGGCTTGGTGCAAGGTGGGGCGCGGCGTCACATAATGGCTATTGGCATAGATCCGCACGGCCTGAAGCTCGGCTTGGCTCTTACCCGTTAGCGGGTCAAATTCGACAAGGCCGTCAACCTCATCACCAAAGAAATCAATGCGCCAGGCTCGATCATCATAATGGGCTGGAAAAATCTCGACCGTGTCCCCGCGCACGCGAAATGTGCCGCGCGAAAAGGACAGATCATTTCGCTGATATTGCATCTCAACTAATTTGTTCATCAGGGTGCGTTGATCCAGCCTATCGCCACTCGCCACATCCACCGTCATCGCCGTATAGGTTTCTACCGAACCAATGCCGTAAATGCAGGAAACAGAGGCGACGATAATACAGTCATCGCGTTCTAATATGGCCCGCGTTGCAGCATGGCGCATACGGTCAATCTGCTCATTCACGCTGCTGTCTTTTTCGATAAATGTATCTGTGCGCGCCACATAGGCTTCGGGCTGATAATAGTCATAATAGCTGACGAAATATTCCACCGCATTATCTGGGAAGAAGCTTTTAAACTCAGCATAAAGCTGCGCGGCGAGTGTTTTATTGGGCGCGAGAATTAAGGCGGGGCGCTGGGTCTGCTCAATCACCTTCGCCATCGTAAATGTCTTGCCCGACCCCGTTACGCCCAGCAGGACTTGATCACGCTCTTTATCCGATAAGCCCGCACAAAGCTCTTTAATCGCCTGAGGCTGATCACCCTTTGGTTCAAACTCTGAGACAAGCCGAAACAGCTTTCCGCCTTCAACTTTTTCAGGGCGCGCTGGGCGATGCGGAACCCACATAGTATTGACTTCATTTATGGTATGGGGCGTTGGCATGGCTATAATTTAAAGCCCATCAAACGGAATGCAATAAGAGAAGTCGTCAAGAGACGTATCAGCTTCATATAAGTTGGACTTAACGCCCGCCATGCGATAAATGAGTAAAAAATATATTGGGGACTATGATGACATTAACCACACAATCTCGATTAACGATTGGCTTGCTGATCTGCCGCATAAGCGTTTTTCTCGTCTTTTTGGCATGGGCCTATGATAAATTGGTCAAAGGCAGCGCGAGCGCGAGCGCTCAGGTCATGGCGGACTATTACTATATTAGCGGCGTACCAGATATGGCTATTCGCGTGATTGGCGCGGTGCAAATCATCGCTGTGGCTTTACTTATTTTGGGATTATTTAAAAAGCCCGTACGCCTCTTTTTATTAGCCCTCGCCATTCTACCCTTTCTGCTGCCCAGCCTATGGAAAGGGCTTTATGTCGGCATATTCGACGTGCCTCACCCAACAATTTTATTCTTTTCGGCCATCGCCTTATGCGCCTGTGCTTTCACCATTTACAAGCTCAGAGATTATGACAATCTGGCGAGCCTCTCCCCTGCGAAAAATTTTGACCCCGCAGATAGCCGCTCTATGGGCGATCTAAAATGGGCGCTCTTTTTCTGCCGCCTTGCGGTCTTTATCATCTTCATGGTTTGGGTTTACAGCAAGATAAGATGGCCAGATCGCGGCGCAACACGTATGCGCAATTTTTGGCTTATGCCCGGCTTTCCCGAATGGGGCGTGCTGGCCTTTGCTTGGGCAGAATTAGTGGTGTGTTTTCTATATCTAT
Source organism: Robiginitomaculum sp. (assembly GCA_023301505.1). Taxonomy (GTDB): domain Bacteria; phylum Pseudomonadota; class Alphaproteobacteria; order Caulobacterales; family Maricaulaceae; genus Robiginitomaculum. The sequence continues at coordinate 15,828 of JALZUP010000338.1, read as the reverse complement.
TTGGATATATCAAACGCGCTGCTGGCGCCCTTTTCATCTTCCTCAGCATCATGGCGGCCTTTACGCCGCGCGCATTAACGGGGATGAGCCAAGTTGTGCAACCAGATGGGTCAAGCTGGCATACAATTTTATATTACCCTGCTTTCTGCCTGCTCGCCGCATCTATATTCGCCTATCTTTTGCGAGAATATGATACAAAGTTCACCCTCGCCAAATCCAAGGAAAAAGCAGAATGAAGGCAGGCGAAGGCAGGCGAAGGCAGGCTATCCCGCCTTACCAGCAACCTATGGACCGTCCACCATAGAGCCTCACATATCGCTTAGAGTTAAGCTGGATTTAACCATAGCTCTAAGCATTTTATTTAGCCTCGCCTGATAATATCAGCCCTATAGGGGAGAATATGACTAGGCTTTATAAAAATTTAGTCTTGGGAGCAACCAAGACAGGTCAGCAAGTTAAGTCATTTGCAAGGCCCGCCGCAAAGCGCGGCCTGACGCGCATTTTGGCTTGCACCATGCTGTCTATGGCTATGGGATCTCAAAGTTTAATTGCGAGCGTAATTGATCGTCCTTTTTTCCGCGCACAAGCCATTGTCATTTTAATAGGCGGAAATGACTTCTCCAATAATGGCGGACAAGCCCCCTTTGCTGTTGATTTTTACTTGCTTGATAATGTCACATCTGGGACCGTAGCGCCTGATATTATCGGCGCAGATGGCGTCACCGTAAATTTCAATACGGGGCAATTTAATGCCTCCGAAAATGGCACTAGCTCTGGCTTTGAGTTCGAAATCATTGACCCTGTTTCAGGCGGCGATTTTAATTCAGTTGGGCCGCATCAAACCTTAGATGCGAATGATAGCTACACAGCTTTTTCTCTAGACAATAACACAACTGTTGGCTTGGACACTGGAAATCGCGCCTCTCGGTTTCTAGTTGTGTCTAACACAGCTTTCGACATTTACGCCCATGCGAGCGACTTGGTTGCAACAGAGGCTTTTTCTGTCCTAACACTTGAAAATATTGGCTATAGGCTTCGTCATCAAACAACGGGCGGTAGTGGTGAATGGCGCTGGGGTGAAAATGCTCAAAATCCTGAAACTGGCGGGAGCGGCATTGATTCAAGCGTATCCAATCTAAGCCATATGAGCGCGGGTTTTACAAAAGTGTTTGACGGCGGACGGCGCACAGCGGCCTCGCGCGGGAATTTACTCGAGCAAGCTGTTGGTTTTCAATCACGTTATAATTTACGCAGCACAGCTGGCTTAATCGAAGATTTGAGTGATTACGATTTTTCTATGGGCCGCGGGGAACTTGGCGCAACGGTCACATATACCGTTTACACGCCATAGCCTTACTAGCCTAAAACGCAGTGTCAAAGGCGGCATTTAAGGGCCATTTAAGCGCCAAACGGCTCTCACGACTTACCGCTTATTTACCATTTCAAGCCAATTCCTATTTAAACCATGACACTGCAGTCAAAATAAGCTATTATGCGCCTTACAATAGATGTTTTGAGGGCTTAACTATGCCAATGCCAACGGACGAAAACCTCACTAAAAACGCCTCAAATGCGCAAACCGCAAAATCGAGCAAAAAAAAACTTGCCAACAAAGCCACTCCAAAAAGTAAAAGCGCGGCCAAAAGAGATGCCGAGCTGTTAAAACAAATTGCTGAAAACCGTGATGCGCAGGCCTTAACGCAGCTTTTTAAAATTTATGCGCCAAAGCTCAAAGGGTGGCTAATGGCGCGCGGGAATGGAAGCGGCACTGCCGAAGATATTGTTCAAGATATTATGATAACTTGCTGGACGCGCGCTCACCTTTTTGATTCCAGAAAAGCCAGTTTTGCGACATGGGTTTACCGCATGACGCGCAATCGCTGGATAGACCATAAACGCAAACATGGCCGTATGGAGATACGTGATCCTGAACTGATGAAAGTTATTTCCGATGACATCCTCGATTCAGCCGAGATCCAATTTATGGCATTAGAGGCCAATGAAGATCTTTATGTTCATATAGAAAAGCTAACCGACGCCCAGCGCCAAGCCCTTCAAATGGCCTTTATGGAATTTAAAACGCATAAAGAAATCGCCGCCGAAACTGGCCTGCCCCTTGGAACTGTGAAAACACGCATTCGGAGCGGCATCCAATCTCTACAAACCCATATGAACATTAACTCATAAATGAGTAACGCAAAAAAAATAATCCCGTCAGATTATGTCACAGAATATGTGGCCACAACGCTAGACGCTCCGAAGGCTCTTATGATTACCTGTCAAAGATCTATGTGCCTAGACGCCGCTCATGAAATAGAAATGCAAGAAGAAATTGCCACAACCATGATGCTCAATGGGGAGGACGCGGCTCTTTCTGATGGTTTTTTCTCGCGGGTTTTAGAACAAATTTCGCAAAAAACGGCTCCTCAAAAACAGCCCCCAAAGACGCCTTTAAAAAAGGCGGCCCTGAACAGAGAAAATCTGAACAAAGCAGACGGGCCTAAACCTGTTCAAATAGCGAATGATCTGACACCGAAATCGCCACTCATGAATAAGCTGCCTAAGCCTTTGGCCGACTTTATGGGAGAGAAAGCCATTCATTGGTCTTTTCTCGCCTCAGGGATAGAATCCATGCCGCTATGGTTTGGAGAGCGCGGGGAACGCCTATCTCTTTTAAAGATAAAGGGCGGGTTTCCCATGCCCGGTCACGACCATATTGGTGAAGCATGGTCGCTCGTTTTAAGCGGAAGCTATTATGTTGACTCCACCCAATATAGCCGAGGCGATCTGCATGTCCAAGACGAGCATTACACCCATATTCCGTTCGTTTATCCTGGCAAAGATTGTATTTGCCTTATGTTAAACGAGGCCCCAGTAAATCCAATGAAATTGCTTGATGAAGTCTTGAAGCCATTATCTCGCGCTAGGATTTAATGATGGGATTTAATTATCAGCTAACGCCCTATTTCGGCGCTTCAGTTGGTATGGCTTGCCCCAAACGCTCATAGCTTGTCGTGCTTTCCTCGCGCGTGCCACGGCCATACAGATATTCATAGACCATATCTTCGCCTATCCAAATCTGGTGGATTTTTCCTTCATTGCGGTCTGGATGACGCTCCCCGCGAAGACGAACCGTTTGCCCTACCGAAACCGTATCCTCACCAAACCCAAAGCGGCGATTGCGCGTGGGGGGGGCTAAAAGGATGTCCCACTCCCCGCCATCATCAGCTATGGCTGTAAGGCGGTCATGCGGGTTACCCCAATCGACTTGCGTGATTTTAACGTCCATATCGAGCGGCGCATCATAGCTATTCCAGCCATGGTGAGCCTGCGCTAGACCTGCGCCCAAACTCAGCAAGAACGCCAAACTCGCAGATCGAATTAAAGTCTGTTTCATATCGCATGCTCCATATTAGCAGGGCCAGTATAGCAAAATAGACTCCATGCCACAATATATCCCAAATTTATGCCGCTCATGCCCTAAATTCATGCCAGCCATGCATTGCAGTGAATATGTTAAATTATAACAAATCTGACTTTATAACAAAAAAAGCCGCCCCTCATATCTGAGAGACGGCTTTATTTTTAAGCTGTCAAAAAATCTATTCTGCAGCGCCTTCGGCAGCAGCAGCGTCAGCAATTTCTTGCGGCAATGATTCCACATTGGCGGCCGCTTCGGCGCGGCGCTCTTCAATGAGCTTGTTATCGCGCTCATTAGCCAGCTTTTGATAGCGGCGTAAATTCGCACCCGAACCAGCCGGAATGAGGCGGCCAACAATGACGTTCTCTTTAAGGCCTTCAAGCATGTCTTCTTTGCCGTGCACAGACGCATCCGTAAGCACGCGCGTTGTCTCTTGGAAAGAGGCCGCCGAGATGAAGGAGCGTGTCTGCAATGACGCCTTGGTAATACCCAGCAAGATCGGCTTGCCAATGGCAGGACGCAAATTCTTGTCACGTTCAAGCAGAGCTTCATTGGCTTGCTCAAACTCAAGACGGTCAAGCTGCTCGCCTCTAAGCAAGCTTGTCTCGCCCGGATCAACAACCTCGACCTTTTGCAGCATTTGGCGCACGATCACTTCAATATGTTTGTCGTTAATCGGCACGCCCTGCAAACGGTAAACACCTTGGACTTCATCCACGAGATATTCTGCCAGAGCTTCAACGCCCATAATTTCTAGAATATCATGCGGGGCGGGATTACCATCGAGAAGATAGTCACCTTTGGTGACGCGATCACCCGGCTGAACGGCCATATGCTTACCTTTAGCGATAAGATATTCAGCAGGTGCGATGCTCTCATCATCAGGTAGGATTTTAATCCGGCGCTTATTTTTATAATCGCGAGAGAACTCAACCGTACCATCCATAGAGGCGATAACGGCATCATCTTTCGGGCGGCGAGCTTCAAATAGCTCGGCCACGCGCGGCAGACCCCCGGTAATATCGCGCTGCGTCGCGCCGCCTTTTGCAATACGCGCGACAACGTCGCCCGGCTTGACATCATCACCATCATTCACCGACAGGATCGCGCCAACGGCAAGCATATAGCTCGCAATATTGCCAGAGCCAAGTTTAACGGGTTCGCCGTCTTCACCTTGCACAACAACAGCAGGCTGTAGATCGCCGCCTTTGGAGCTTCCGCGCCAGTCAACGATAACCTTAGAGGAAATACCTGTATCCTCATCGGTCTCTTCTTTGGCTGAAACGCCGTCCACCATATCCAGAAGTTTCACCTGACCGGCAACCTCAGTAATAATTGGCGTGGCATATGGATCCCATTCCGCAATACGGTCGCCGCGTTTGATCTTGGCGCCGTCTTTGACAGATACGCGGTGACCATAGGCCACTTTATGCGCTTCTAGCTCTTTGCCGTCTTGGTCCACAACACGCACGATCATATTGCGGCCCATGACCACAAAAATGCCCGACTTGTCTTTAACTGTATTGCCGTTCACATATTCGACTTTACCTTCATTGGAGCTTTCAACAACGGATTTATCTGAGACCGAGGCTGTACCGCCAATATGGAAAGTCCGCATAGTAAGCTGCGTGCCCGGCTCGCCAATAGACTGCGCGGCGATAACGCCAACCGCTTCGCCCATATTGACTTTCGTGCCGCGCGCAAGGTCACGCCCATAACAGGTCGCGCAAATACCATTGCTTGTCTCACATGTTAGCGCAGAACGCACACGTGCATCTTGAAGACCGCTCTCATCAATCTGGGCAGCAACAATTTCGTCCACATAAGTATTAGCTGGCGCCATAAGATCGCCTGTGCGTGGATCGTGAATATCGTCTGCAATTGTACGGCCAAGCATACGTTCGCCAAGGCTGACCTGAACTTCACCGCCATCAACAACAGGGCGCAATGTAATGCCCTCAGATGTCCCGCAATCTTGCTCATTAACGATACAATCTTGAGCCACATCAACAAGACGCCGCGTTAGATAACCAGAGTTCGCGGTTTTCAAAGCCGTATCGGCTAGACCCTTACGCGCGCCATGGGTTGAGTTAAAGTAATCAAGAACCGATAGGCCTTCTTTAAAGTTAGCCGTAATCGGTGTTTCGATAATTTCGCCCGACGGCTTGGCCATAAGACCGCGCATACCCGCTAGCTGTTTCATTTGGTTTTTAGAACCGCGCGCACCAGAATGGGCCATCATGTAAACCGAATTAATCAGCTTACGGGGGCGGCCCGCTTCATCCATCATGGCATCGGCAACTTTATCTGTACATTTAGACCATGCATCTACGACTTTGTTATATTTCTCACCTTTTGTGATCAAACCATCAGCATATTGCTGCTCAAAATCAGAGACCATATCTTGTGTGGCATCAACGAGTTTTTTCTTTTCGTCAGGGATAATCATATCATCCTTACCAAAAGAAATACCCGCCTTCGCAGCTTGCTTAAAGCCCATACCCATAATCTTATCTGCAAAGATCACAGTCGCCTTTTGGCCTGCATGGCGGTAAACTTCGTCAATCACATTTCCGATAACTTTTTTCGTAATCAGTTGATTGACCAATGCGAATGGCAAATCTTTATGCTTGGGCAGAACCTCAGCAATCATCAAACGGCCAGCCGTCGTATCCGCAACCTCAAAGCTAGAGCTTCCATCTTCATTGATTGTTTCAAAGCGGGCTTGTATCCGCGTGTGAATATTAATGTGGCCATTATCTAGCGCGGCCTCAAGTTCGGCCATATCGGCAATCAGGCGGCCATCGCCTTTCTCATTTTCGCCCATAATGGTCATATAATATAGACCGAGAACAATATCCTGAGATGGCACAATAATCGGTTTGCCATTGGCAGGTGAGAGGATGTTATTCGTCGACATCATCAAGACGCGCGCTTCAAGCTGTGCTTCAATAGAGAGCGGCACGTGAACCGCCATTTGGTCACCATCAAAGTCAGCATTAAAGGCGGCGCAAACAAGCGGGTGAAGCTGAATGGCTTTACCCTCAGTTAGCTTTGGTTCAAAGGCTTGGATGCCAAGTCTGTGCAATGTTGGCGCGCGGTTAAGCAGGACGGGATGCTCACGAATAACTTCGTCAAGAATATCCCAAACTTCTGGGCGTTGCTTTTCAACCAATTTCTTGGATTGTTTAACAGTGCCAGACAAACCCTTAGCGTCAAGACGGGCATAGATAAATGGTTTGAACAGCTCCAGTGCCATCTTCTTAGGCAAGCCGCATTCATGCAGCTTAAGCTCTGGGCCAACCACGATAACCGAACGGCCAGAATAGTCGACGCGCTTACCAAGTAGGTTTTGGCGGAAACGTCCCTGCTTACCTTTAAGCATGTCAGACATGGATTTAAGCGGGCGTTTATTAGCGCCTGTAATGACGCGGCCACGGCGGCCATTATCAAAGAGCGCATCCACAGATTCTTGCAGCATACGCTTTTCATTACGCACAATAATATCAGGCGCGCGAAGCTCAATAAGACGCTTTAAGCGGTTATTACGGTTGATCACGCGGCGATAAAGATCATTTAGATCAGAGGTCGCAAAGCGGCCACCATCGAGGGGCACAAGCGGGCGTAGTTCTGGCGGGATCACAGGCACAACTGTCAAAATCATCCATTCAGGACGGTTTCCAGATGTGACAAAAGCTTCAAGAAGCTTAAGGCGCTTTGACAATTTTTTCAGTTTCAGCTCAGAGCCTGTTTCTGTCATGTCAAAACGTGTGCGCTCAATCTCAGCTTCAAGATCAAGATTAATGAGCATTTCGCGAATAGCTTCTGCGCCAATACCAGCGGTAAAGCTGTCTTCGCCAAACTCTGTTTGCGCGTCCAAATATTCTTCTTCAGACAAGATTTGACGCTCAGCCAAAGAGGTTAGGCCCGGCTCTGTTATGATATAGCTCTCAAAGTAAAGCACGCGCTCAATTTCTTTAAGCGTCATGTTTAGCATTGTAGAAATACGCGATGGCAGAGATTTTAGGAACCAAATATGGGCCACTGGAGAGGCCAGTTCAATATGGCCCATGCGCTCACGGCGAACGCGCGTCACAGTCACTTCAACGCCGCATTTCTCGCAAACGACGCCTTTATATTTCATGCGCTTATATTTACCGCATAGACATTCATAATCTTTGGTTGGGCCAAAAATACGCGCGCAGAATAGGCCGTCTTTTTCAGGCTTAAATGTGCGGTAATTTATGGTTTCCGGCTTGCGAATTTCACCAAATGACCAGCTATGGATCTTCTCTGGGCTGGCCAAAGAAATACGGATACGGTCAAAGGTCGGGCCTTCTTGCGCAGGGTTGAAAATGTTCATGACCTCTTGGTTCATAACTTTTTCCTTTTTTGTGGGCGGCGGGTCGCGATCCAGCCTTGCCCGTTAAAAATCAGTTTAGCGGCAGTTAGGGCAAAACCCTAACCGTTGGTCAGCTCGACATTTAGACCCAGTGAGCGGATCTCTTTAATCAGCACGTTAAAGCTCTCAGGAATACCCGCCTCAAAGGCGTCGTCACCGCGCACGATAGATTCGTAAACCTTCGTACGGCCAGCCACATCATCGGATTTAACCGTGAGCATTTCCTGCAATGTATAAGCCGCGCCATAAGCTTCAAGCGCCCAGACTTCCATCTCACCAAAGCGCTGTCCACCGAACTGCGCTTTACCGCCAAGTGGCTGCTGCGTGACAAGGGAGTATGGCCCAATTGAACGGGCATGGATTTTATCATCAACCAAATGGTGAAGCTTAAGCAGATATTTATAGCCGACAGTGACAGGGCGCGTAAATTTATCGCCTGTCTGGCCATCATGCAACGTCACCTGACCTGAGCTGTGAAGACCTGCTTTTTCAAGCGTTTTCACAATATCGACCTCATCGGCGCCGTCAAAAACGGGCGTCGCAATTGGCATACCTTTTTTCAGATTTCCAGCCAGCTCAATAAGCTCGCTATTTTTCTTAGGCAATTCACCGCCATCATAGGCATTATCGAGCGCTAATTTGAGCGGCTCCATATTGCCGTCAATGCGGTAGCTTTCCATGGCATTATCAATCATCTTGCCAACGCCTGCACAGGCCCAGCCCAGATGCGTTTCCAAAATCTGCCCAACATTCATGCGGGACGGAACGCCCAGCGGGTTAAGCACCAGATCAACAGGCGTGCCATCTTCAAGATAAGGCATGTCCTCAATCGGGTTAATCTTAGAGATAACACCTTTATTACCATGACGGCCGGCCATTTTATCACCTGGCTGCAATTTACGTTTAACAGCCACGAAGACTTTGACGGATTTCATCACGCCCGGCGGCAATTCATCACCGCGCTGTAGCTTATCGACCTTATCTTCAAACCGCGCATCAAGACGCGCTTTAGATGTATCATATTGCTCTTTTAGCGCTTCGACTTCGCCAATGGCTTTCTCATCATCAACACCGATGCGCCACCACTCAGAACGCGGAATTTCGCCAAGTGTTTCCAGACTCACAGGGCCTTTACGGAAACCACGCGGGCCAGACACAGCGTTTTTGCCAATCAAAACATCTTCAAGATTATTATAAATGGCGCGCTCAAGAATAGACAGCTCATCTTCTCTATCTTTACCAAGATATTCGATTTCTTCGCGCTCAATTTGTATAGCGCGCTCGTCTTTTTCAACGCCGTGGCGATTAAAGACGCGCACCTCTACAACAGTCCCAGATGCTCCCGGAGGCAATTTCAATGAGGTATCGCGTACATCAGAGGCTTTTTCACCAAAGATAGCCCGCAAGAGCTTTTCTTCTGGCGTCATCGGGCTCTCGCCTTTTGGCGTCACCTTACCGACGAGAATATCACCCGCATGAACTTCGGCGCCAACGGCCACAATGCCCGCCTCATCAAGATTAGAGAGCTGCTCTTCGCCGACATTTGGAATGTCGCGCGTAATCTCTTCAGGGCCCAGCTTTGTGTCTCGCGACATAACTGTAAACTCTTCAAGGTGAAGTGATGTGTAAACATCATCACGCACAATGCGCTCACTAATGAGGATTGAATCCTCATAATTATAGCCATTCCACGGCATAAAGGCCACGAGGACATTTTTACCCAAAGCCAGCTCACCTAAATCAGTGGACGGGCCATCGGCAATGATGTCGCCAGACTTGACCATATCGCCAACTTTAACCAGCGGGCGCTGATTAATACAGGTTGATTGGTTTGAGCGTTGGAATTTCAAAAGCGTATAAATATCCACGCCTGATTTTGTCAGGTCTGTTTCCTTCGTGGCGCGGATCACGATACGTGTTGCGTCCACTTGCTCGACCACGCCCTCACGGCGAGCCGCAAGTGTTGCGCCAGAATCATTGGCCACAACGCTTTCCATACCCGTACCCACCAAAGGCGCTTCAGCCTTTAATAAAGGCACAGCTTGGCGCATCATATTTGATCCCATCAAAGCGCGATTAGCATCATCATTTTCAAGGAAGGGAATAAGCGCCGCCGCAACAGACACAAGCTGCTTTGGTGAAACGTCAATGAAGTCCACTTCGGCGCGCTCAATCAATGTCACATCACCGTTCACGCGGCAGGTCACAAATTCATTCGCCAGCACGTCATTATCGGTAAGCTCGGCATTGGCCTGCGCAATTTTATAGCGCGCCTCTTCCATAGCCGACAGATAGACAACTTCTTTGCTCAGCTTGCCCTCTTTAATCTTGCGATATGGGCTCTCAATAAAGCCATATTTATTGATACGCGCATGTGTGGCCAAAGAATTGATCAAGCCAATATTTGGACCCTCTGGCGTTTCAATCGGACAGATACGGCCATAATGGGTTGGATGCACATCGCGCACCTCAAAGCCAGCACGCTCGCGCGTCAACCCGCCTGGGCCAAGCGCAGATAAGCGGCGCTTATGGGTAATCTCAGACAGCGGATTAGTCTGGTCCATAAATTGTGACAATTGTGAACTACCAAAGAACTCACGCACAACAGCGGCGGCAGGCTTGGCATTGATCAAATCATGCGGCATGACCGTTTCAATATCGACAGAGGACATACGCTCTTTAATGGCGCGTTCCATACGCAAAAGACCAATGCGATATTGGTTTTGCATCAACTCACCCACAGAGCGCACACGGCGATTTCCGAGATTATCAATATCGTCAACACTGCCAATACCGTCTTTGAGCTCAACCAGAGTCCCGATTACAGCAAGCAAATCTTCGCTGCGCAAAATGCGGATGCTATCATCACATGTCTGGTTAAGACGAATATTCATCTTCACACGGCCCACATCCGACAGATCATAACGCTCTGGATCAAAGAACAAGCTTTGGAAAAGCGCTTCGGCTGTTTCAGGTGTTGGCGGCTCGCCCGGACGCATAATGCGGTAAATATCGACAAGAGCGCCGTCGCGGCTATCATTTTTATCAGCAACAAGCGTGTTACGAATATAGGGGCCAACATTGACGTGATCGATATTTAGAACAGAAAGCTCATTGATTTTCTGCTCATTAACAGCCTCTAGAATTTCAAGTGAAAGCTCATCACCCGCTTCGGCGTAAATCTCGCCTGTGCTTGTATTGACAATGTCTTCGGCGGCATAGCGCTCGGCCAAAGCCTCATCCGTAATAAGCAAGTTTTTAAGACCCTCATCAGCAAGCTTTTTTGCGCCGCGTTTGGTGAGTTTACGGCCCGCCGGAGCAACAACTTCGCCAGATGCGGCGTCATATAAATCATGAGAGAGCTTAGCGCCGCGGTAATCTTCTGGATTAAACCGGACAGTCCAGCCCTCGCCGCCCTTAGCGCGCTTATATTCAATCTTCTCGTAATAATGCTCAAGAATGTCTTCACGGCTCATCCCTAGCGCATAAAGCACAGTTGTGGCTGGCAATTTACGGCGGCGGTCAATACGCGCATAAAGAATATCTTTGGCATCAAATTCGAAATCGAGCCAAGAGCCGCGATACGGAATAATACGCGCAGAAAAGAGGAATTTACCAGAGCTATGGCCCTTGCCCTTATCATGATCAAAGAACACGCCCGGTGATCTGTGCATTTGCGAGACGATAACACGGTCAGTCCCATTGATAATGAATGTGCCCTTTTCCGTCATTAACGGAATATCGCCCATATAAACGTCTTGCTCTTTAATGTCTTTAACAGAGCGCGCGCCCGTATCATCATCAACATCAAAGACGACAAGACGCATTTTGACTTTGAGCGGAGCGGCGTAAGTAATATCGCGCTGGCGGCACTCTTCTTCGTCAAATTGCGGCGGATCAAAAACGAAACTGACATATTCCAAAACAGCGCGATCAGAGAAATCACGTACAGGGAAGACAGAGCGGAATACACCGTTCATGCCATCATCACCGCGATCCTCTAAAGGAACGGCTTTTTGCAAAAATAGCTCATAGGAGCTTTTTTGAACCTCAATAAGGTTTGGCATTTGGACAACTTCAGGAATACGCCCAAAGCTTTTACGAATACGTTTTTTGCCAGTAAAAGTCAGCGACATCAAAGACACCTTCACGTTATGGCCTATTTGGAATGCGCGCTGCAGCGGCGCCGCCAAAAGGCCTTTTAAAAATCTTTATCGGGATATGCTCCCGTTTGGCATTGCCTATTTATGTCCAGGCCGACAGGTTTAAATGGGCCCGCGCATAATGCACGAGCCCAAATAGATTACTTAAGCTCGACAGAGGCGCCAGCGGCTTCAAGCTTAGACTTAATGTCTTCAGCTTCATCCTTAGTCGCGCCTTCTTTAACGGCTTTAGGTGCGCCTTCGACAAGATCTTTGGCTTCTTTTAGACCAAGACCTGTGATAGCGCGAACTTCTTTAATCACGTTGATTTTCTTGTCGCCGAATGATGTCAAGATAACATCAAATTCGTCTTTCACAGCAGCAGCTTCGCCGCCGCCACCAGCCGCAGGACCAGCAACAGCAACAGCTGCAGCGGCCTTGATGCCGTTTTCTTCAAGAATATCATTTAGTTCTTTTGCTTCGAGAATGGTCAAACCCATCAGCTCATCAGCTAGCTTTTTTACATCAGCCATTTTAGTTTCCTTTGTTAAGTACTCAGTTCGATTATGCGAGAATGAAAGTTAAGCGTCTGCCTTTTCTTCGATGACCTTGATGGCGCCAACAAGCGCGCTGCCAACGGAGTTGAGACGAGAACCAATTTCCGAAGCTTGGCCCAATAGACGGCCAGCAACAGACCCGATAAGCTCTTCGCGTGACGGTAGTTTTGACAAGGCGTCAATACCCGGCACATCCAGAATCTCATCATCCATGAAACCACCAATGATATTGAATGCATCATTATCTTTGGCAAATTCCACGGCCACTTTTGGCGCGCTAATCATGTCATCGGCAAAGGCAATAGCCACAGGTCCGGTGAGCATGTCGCCAGCACCCTCAGCAGGTGTGCCAGCCAACGCGATTTTAGCGAGACGGTTCTTTACAACTTTGATCATTGCGCCTTGCTCACGAGCTTTGGCACGCAGATCTTCCATTTCCACAACTGTCATACCTGAATATTCAGCCATGACGACGGATCCAGCCCCATCGAAAACGCCCTTAAGCATTTCGACCATGGCTTTCTTTTCATTACGATCCATTGCGGTCTCCCTGTTGAGCCCATCCCCCATGGATAGGCTTTCAGTGATGCAAGAGGAGACGCCTTTTTAATAAATTGCCAAGGCGGCTTTCTTGCGATGTCTGTCCCCCGTGAAGGGTTTAACAGGGCGCGAACTGATGAAACTGCGAACAGGCAAGCTGGCCGCGGAAAAATCAATCTTTGCTCTGTCTATATTGGCAACTTTAAATCCGTATATTTGCAAGCAAATAATTGGACACCAATAGTCTCGGACAGCTGCAATCTTTGGATCAAATGATCCTTCAGATTGCACTTAAACCTGCTGCTCCATAAAGAGCAGCAGGCCTAAATTCGGTTTAAGATGCGGCAACTGCCGTATCAATTCTCACGCCCGGCCCCATAGTGGATGTCAGGGTGATACGCTTGACAAAAATGCCCTTAGCACCGCTTGGGCGGGCCTTAGAAATTGCGTCAATAAAAGCGTTTACATTTTCTTCTAACGCGTCTTGCGCAAAGCTGGCTTTGCCAATACCAGCATGAATAATACCAGTCTTCTCAACGCGAAATTCAACAGCGCCGCCTTTGGCATCACTAACAGCTTTAGCAATATCCATCGTGACTGTGCCGACTTTTGGGTTTGGCATCATGCCTTTTGGACCCAAAACGCGGGCCACACGGCCAACCAAAGCCATCATGTCAGGCGTGGCGATAACTTTTTCAAATGGCATGTCGCCATTTTGAATTTGCTCAACCAAATCATCCGCGCCGACGACATCTGCGCCAGCCGCTTTGGCTTCTTCAGCCTTGGCATCTTTCGCAAAAACAGCAACGCGCGCGCTGCGGCCTGTGCCTTGCGGGAGATTACACACGCCGCGAACCATTTGGTCAGCATGACGCGGGTCAACATTCAAATTAAGCGCAATTTCAATTGTTTCATCAAATTTGGCCGTGGCATTGCCCTTAACGGCTGCAACGGCGTCTTTTACGCTGTGCAAAGCATCTTTTTCATAGCTGGCGCGGGCGGCAGCAATACGTTTTCCTTGTGCCATATCCTTAACCCTCCACAACGTCATAGCCCATTGAGCGCGCTGAGCCCTCAATGATTTTTTGGGCCGCGTCTAAATCATTAGCCGATAGATCAACCATTTTCAATTCGCCGATTTCGCGGCATTGTGTTGTGGTCACAGTCCCGCCAACAATGCGAGACGGCTCTGTTGAGCCACTTGTCTTACCCGCTGCTTTTTTCAAATAATATGATGCAGGCGGCGTTTTAGTTACAAATGTAAAAGACTTATCGCCAAAGACTGTAATCACAGTCGGGATCGGCATGCTTTTTTCCATTTCGCCTGTCTTGGCGTTAAACGCCTTACAGAATTCCATAATATTTACGCCGCGCTGACCCAGTGCCGGGCCGAGAGGCGGTGACGGGTTAGCTGCACCCGCCGGAACCATGAGCTTGATGTAGCCATCAATCTTCTTTGCCATGTTCCCACTCCTTAAATTGGCAACCAACCCCATGTCGGTTGCTGGGGGTTGTGGTCCGCGCCTCTGGACTTAGAGGACGCTCCCACATAGCTGATTTTCCCAGCGGGATAATCAGCCTTTACTCAACTCAATTAGGCGTCCGCCTTTTTGACCTGCGTATATTCTAGTTCGACCGGTGTTCCCCGGCCAAAAATATTAATCAGAACTTTGAGGCGTTCATTTTCTTCATCAACACTCTCAACCGTGCCATTAAAGCTTTGGAAGTGACCATCAATAACAGAGACCGTTTCTCCCACTTCATAAACGATCATAGAGCGCGGGCGCTCAACACCCTCTTGGATCTGCCCAACAATGCGCGCCACTTCCGCGTCACTTACAGGCATAGGCTTATTAGCGCTGCCCAAAAATCCAGAGACTTTTGGCGTGTTTTTCACAAGATGATAGACATCATCCGTCAAATCCATTTTCACCAGCACATAGCCCGGGAAGAATTTACGCTCGCTCTCAACCTTACGGCCACGGCGCACCTCAACAACAGTCTCAGTTGGCACAAGGATTTCCTCGAACAGATGCGACAGCCCTGTACGCTCAGCCTCGCTTTCAAGGCTCTCCTTAACGCGCTTTTCAAAATTTGAATGCGCTTGGACGATATACCATTTTGCAGCCATAAACTGACAATCCTTACATTACAGGCCTATAACCCTAAACCCGTGCTTGGCGCCTCTGTACCCAGCCCCAAGAAAAAAGTGACCAAAAAGCTAAGCGCTCCGTCCACCACAAAAAAGAACATACCCGACAAAACAACCATAATCATAACAAGTATGGTCGTCTTCCACGTCTCAGGCCAGCTTGTCCAAGTGACTTTATTAGCCTCTTGGCGCGTTTGCTGAACAAATTTAACTGGCCCAACCTTTTCAGGCCCCTTGGCTTCCGCCTTGGTGCCTGCGCCCTTTGCCTTTACAGCGTTTTGCGGGGTTTTTGCCTTGGCCATGTCGCGTTAATCCTTTTGGCATTCGCCTGATACTTGAAAACGCAAACGGGACAGCTCCCGTTTGCGTGCGCAATTTTTAGTGCCCTTATGTCCCTAATCACGCTTCGTCAAGCATATCAGGAAAAAGATGGCAGAGGAGGAGGGACTCGAACCCCCGACACCTGGTTTTGGAGACCAGTGCTCTACCAGCTGAGCTACACCTCTTTAAGCTTATTACTCAATAATTTTACCAACAACGCCGGCGCCGACTGTGCGGCCACCTTCGCGGATAGCGAAGCGAAGCTTCTCTTCCATAGCAATTGGTACGATAAG
>JALZUP010000337.1 GCA_023301505.1 Robiginitomaculum sp. | reverse complement strand
CTATTCAGACTAGGTCTAGGGGCAGTAAATGCTTGTATCGAGTTCGATCCGCTAGATGTTAAGGACGAATTACAAACCGCTCAAGTACTCAACCTGATGGTGGCGACAGGTTTGTTAGGCGTAAACGAGGCCCGAGAGAAAATCGGACTACAACCCGTAGAGGGCGGAGATCAACAATTCGTCAGATCAGGCGAAGATAAAATCACACTAATTCGTGACTTAGGAAGAGATTTAGGATTGACAGACACTGACATGAGCGACTCAGAAGCAGACGTATTTCGCCAAATTAGCGAAATGCAAAAGCAAAATAATCAACTGTCGGAAACAAACGACCCCACAAAACACGGGGTTTAAAGTTTTTTTCAATTTTTCTGACTATAATACATATTAGAAAGCAATAAAATTATGCCACAACTAAATCTGTTACAACAATACAGCCGCTTTACATCAATTCCTAAGGGAGATGTACGAGTAATTAAAGGCTTCGCCAGCACAACCGGCCCAGAAAACACTGACCGAAGCGGCGAATTCGTCAAATCTCCATTTGAATTTGACTTAGAAACCTTCAAAAACTCACCACAATTGCTGCTTGACCATGATTACATCAACACACCTGAAGGTAATAAAGTAGCCGCAGGTACGGTCACCAAAGCAATTCCAGCCTACATTAAAGGTACAAATCCAGCAGACGATGCTGAATGGGTAGTTCACTCTCTAACAAGTGACCTGCCTATTTCTTTTTGGCCTAAGGAGAAATCAGCCACTCTAGCTGAGGGTTCTCAAGGTCTTTTCATTGTCGCTGAGGTTTTCAACGATTTTGCCATTGACTTGGTAGATCGCGGCGAACTTCAAACCTTCTCATGGAGAGGTTACGCATTATCAGAACAAGCAGGAGAGAAAGTTGCTCTTAAACATATCGACCCTGTTGAGATCTCTATTGTACACACTCAGTGCGAGCGATCCTCAACTTTTATGTTGGTTGATCACGACGATCCAACAAATAACCTAGAGATTGATTTCACAGACTGCGAAGTTTGCAGCATGAAATTCCAAAAGAACATTCACACTGAAGCCTCAGTGCGAGATTATACGAAGCAGTTAAATCTAGATAAATACACATTACTCCAAAACGACGATAGTTACTTCGTTGATATTGGGGACTGCAAAGTAGATAAGGCCAAAACATTCACAGCCTGCGGAAACGAAGGAATGAGCGTATTAGCCGCCCCGAAGAAGAAATCGAACGAAGTGCCCATTGTGGGCGAAACCCCTAAATCCCTAATTAAGGAAGAAACTATGTCGAATGAGTCTGAAAAGATCACTTTGATTGCGGGCGACCTTGAATCATTTCAAAAGTTTGCCCCGAACGTGCAGTTGAACCACCAAAAGGAAGTTGATTTCCAAGGTACTACTGCTGAACTTTACACTGCTATTGTAGAAGAAGTAGCGGCACCTGTTGTTGCAGAGAAATCTGAAGAAGCAGTTGTTGACGCTCCAGAAACAGTAGAAGCACCTGTTGTCGATGCCGCTCCAGAAGTTGCAGTTGAGCCTGCCGCTGAAGTACCTGCTGATGAAGTCGCTCCAGAAGTTGCTGAAAAGCAAGCCGGATCAGATGAATCGGTTGTTGCAATGATGGCAAAAACCATGGAAGCAGTTATGGATCAAGTCACTACTTTGAGTGAGCGATTCGACCGAATGCAGGCTGATTCAAACAATCAAGCAGTCGAATTGGCTAAACAAGTTTCGGTGGAACTATCTCAGTACCAAAAGAAACAAGAAGCAGAAGACTTGCAAAAGGCTCAAGTTGAAAAGATGAATAACTTCGTCCAACAATTTGGTGCTCAAGTCCCAACACCTGCTGAACCAGAACGAGAAATCCATCAAAAATCTAACGACCTTGGAACTTTCAAACCAGTTCAAGGCGTCTACAATCCATTTGCAATCACACGGAGCTAAACAATGCGTAAAATGAACCCAGCTATCCTTGAAGGATACAAGAAAATTCGATTTGAGTCTGAGCAGCGAATGGTTGCTAAGTCTTGCGGTGGAGGTGATTTCAATTACCTACAACACCCTAACCTAGAGAAGCGACGAGTAGCATCTGAACTAATTAACTTGGTTCGAGATACTTCTATGATCTTGTCTAAGATCTCTCGCCAAGATAAGACAGAATGTTCAGGTAAAATTCCTCGAATCGATTCTTGTCAAGTAACTTCTGGCGGCGAATGTAATACAGCTTGCGGTACTGGCTTCGGCTTTGATACCTCTTTCATTCCCTACGACATGGTCAAGCGATCGGCTGAATTTGAAGTTCCTCGTGACTTCCTTTACTGTAATGAGTTGGGTGAGCCCGGCGAAATTATGGAAGAGATCATGGCGATGTTCCTAACTCGCATCCAGAACGAAATGGAATTGGCAGTCATTTATGGCGATCAAAACCTAGTTTCAGGCCCTAACCAACCTGCTAACAACCGTTTCTTGGGTTTGAATGATGGTATCTTGAAACTGGCAAGCGTAATGGCTCCAGAAGCACAGATCATCGACGCAATGGGTGCAGGCCCTTCACCAGACTTGTTCCAAGCAGCCAAAACTGCATTGCCAGCACGTTACCGTGGTGAACGAAGTGAGTACGTATTCTTCGTCGGTCCTGAGATCAAAGATTGGTACACTCGATTCCTAGCAGTAAGCCCAACTGAAGCCGGACAGAACTCCCTTAAAACTGGAGAGATGCCACGGATTTGGGGTAACGATTTGTGCGAAGTACCTATGTGGCGTGAAGACTTCGAGTTTGGCGATCCAACCTCAGCCGCAGGCACGATCGACACGACTCACATCTTGTTCATCAAGCCTTCTAACCCATTGTACTTGTCTGGCCGTCGAGCCGAGATGATGAATGAGTACAAGATTGAGTGCGACTTGACTCTCTACAAGCAATACTGGGAAGATGACTTGATTCTTCAGTACCCAGAAGAAGTAGTTCTTATCAAGAACGTAGCACCATGTGGCGTTCCTTGGGAAGGCTGTGCTACGACCAACTACACATGTTTCCCAACTGGCTCAATTCCAGACCCAGTTCAGTGCGACTAGTGTCCAAAACACATCACTTTCATTATTTGAGAGTGATGATTTTTTGATATTAGACTGACCGAAATAATAAATTAACACATCCAATTAGGACAACTAATGAATTGCCCATTCAACCCAGTAGACCCTTGCGAAAATCCTGAAATCGTAGAAATTCCAAACTACTTACTAGGCAGATCAGCAACAACTTTGATCAACTCAAACTTTCAAGCACTAATGTGTTTGCTAGGCCCAAAAGCGGAACTAGTAGATCTTGGCGAAGTACCAGCAGGACAGACAATCAACGACGATTTAAGCAAGTACATCACTGCGGGTCTTGATCCAAATCTAACTGTAACACTAGGTCCTCAAGACCCAGATTGCGGCCCAGTAACAGTCAACCCAGATAACACCTTCAGCGTATTGGTATAACATGTCCGGAAACGTAAACGTGGACTGCGGTGATAGCATCATCACAGGTCCTTTCAACTTATGTTGGAATGGTTACGACCTCGGGCTAAACACTGGAACAGTAACTCTATCTCAAAATAACGAGTATACTGAGGTCCGGTCCAACCAAAGCCGAAGCCTTATTCGAAAGTTTAAGACACAAGCAGATTACGTCGTAACTGCAACTTTCGCAACGCTAGA
>JALZUP010000336.1 GCA_023301505.1 Robiginitomaculum sp. | reverse complement strand
GACGACGTTGGTAGGTGTTTGAGACGCTATATTGAAACATTGGAAACAGGCTTATCACACCCTGTTTTCGATAACGATTAACCACTGAACATTAACCCCCAACTAACACCCGAATGTGCCGGAAAACAAGTTGGGAGTGGGAAGAGTTATGTTTTTACACTCCTGATGCAACTGAGTCAAATGAAGTATGAGCGAGCTAAGAGCAATATGTAAAGAAAACGGCAGCGTCAAAGTCAACAACCGTTTGTACCTATGGGACTATGCGCAAGACAGGGCTGTACCAGCTTATGAGATGCCACCAGAGTCTAAACGCAAGCGCGAAAGCGACAAAGCAAAAGCGCACGAGGCCAGCCATAAAATGAAAGGCACTTGGGTTAGGGAAGGAGAAGAGATTCTGTATATGATCAATGATGATTACGCTGCCATATCAATGTTGACTCCAGACCCTGAAGACGATACGGACGATGAATACCAGTTAAGCATTGGATATGCTAGCAACATCAAAAAACAGTATTATCTTACTGGTGATTTGAGCAACGTCAAAAAAGTAGCTGGTGTCATTGCAGATGAGTACCTGAGTAACCATGAAATACCTACACCACACAACTGAACCTTAGCCCAATCAACAAATCCGTTACAGGTTAGGGCGCTAGTTAGAACGAACCCGCGCCGACATAAACATCAGCCAAGCACAGCTCTTGATCATTATCAGGCGTGTAATAAAGCCTGCCATTCGTGCCACTACCACCGAGGAATATCTCATTGCGCAATCTCGTCCACTGAGGTGGATCGGAGGCCATAATACGTTTATTTCTAACTACGATCTGAGGTGTTGTACTGTTGGGATCTTGCCAAGCGCGAATAATTCCATCTGATGCACCTGCGGCGCTATTCATTGTTACTTCCATAGCGAGAAAGTTCCAAGCGCCTCTTATTAGTTTGTTGGGGAATTCATAGCGCCCACCAAAATCTGAACTTCGATCAAACGAGTAATCGTATATTGCAGGCGTTAAATCACCGTTAGTCTCTACGTCATAGATGAACCGCATTGACGCGCCCCTAGCATCCCTCTCGCCACCTGAGACTGTAACCGTAGTGTACAAGCCATAGCCAATTTTAGCGGTTCCGAAAGGGTTGCCGTCTTTCGTGCCGCCGCCTACAAAGTCAGCAGGAACCCATACCCACTGTGCAATCCTGTAAGTTCGGCTGTCAGGTATCTCATGTGCAAAGCTAACTCTGTCAGACGGCCTATTATCAGTAGCGCTATCGACATCAATCTCAGCGCATAGCGCACGCCGACCGTCAACGGTTTTCACAGCCATTCGATTACCTGGCGTAAAAAACTGCCTTGCAAGCGGGGCCATAATTTCGTCAATTTCTGACTGGCCGATTGTTCCTAGTGCTTTGTCGCTACCAAAATCTATATTCTGCATTCCGCCAAAATCTAAGCCGCTGAACTGAGCCTCAAACGCTGTGAACACTATTGTTGTCGTTCTAACATTACTTAAATCGCCGTTGTCCCAGTAAGAAAGAACGATAGTGTGCTCTTGCCCGTCTGTAGGCAGTCCAGTCAGATCGTATCTAGTGGCATTAACAACGCTCGGACCTTGGTCAACACCATCAACAGCGATGTCATAGTTCCGAGTTTGTGGTGGGTTGTCATCTGACCATGTGAGCGCCGCGCTTGAACTAGTTGGCTCAAATGAATTTATTACCGGCGTGCTCTCTGATGCCGGAGCCTGCACACCAATAGGTAGCGTAAACTCAGCTATTAGCGCATTAGCCTCGGTTTGCCCAGCGTCGGTGAACACACCCGCCGTAAATACCGGAGTAGTGTTACTTGGGTTGCTGCTAGGTACGTTGTACTCATAGACACTATACGTTCCCTCTCGCCTATCGAATCCCTCAGACCCCAATGTGATATCACCAAAGCGAATTCCAAAAGGCAAATCTTGGTCATTGATGTGCACAGGGGGATTTGCAGTATCAACCAACTCTATCCAAATGTAGGCTGTCTCGCCCAGTGTGTAGTTCTCAATCCGGTTGTTGCCAGCCTCGTCACTGGATGCATAAGCAGTGATCTCAGCTCGCGCTATGTCGAGCATTGAGTACACAGCCGAAGCTGAAAACGCCGTATATTTGTGATTAATTACAGTGGCTGCTCTGCCGTCCTGCCTATCAATTAGAGCAACAACATCATATCCCAGACCATTATTAGGCACTGAGGCTGTAATTGTATTTGACTCTGTGAATTCGCCTGAAACTCCATTAACATCAAATCGGTAGAGGGTTCCGGCAACTCTAGGTGTAACAGTAAAAACCTGACTTCCATCGGCGGTAGTTGCGCCATTAGCAGGAGTCAGCACAGGATCAGCAACCACGTCCAAAATTTCAGTAAATGTGGTTGAGCCATCAATGCTGAGATATTTGTCACGTGTGCGTCCGTCTTCGTGTCGCGTAATGCTCGCTTTGATTTGCACGTTCAAAGGCCACAACTGCGCTCTAGCATCGCTGAACAATATGCTGTTTCTGCCGCTCTGCAAATCTACGACCTCAGAATCAATTACTTGACTCGTATCAGCATCAATAACTCGCAACGTAACAGCATCAGAATCGGCAACACCGTCAACAATCAGATCAAACGATAACTCTCTACTCATCGCTAGCGGCTTCTGCTTGATTGCCTACAGCTTGTATGGCTTCCAGCAATGCTATTGCTGCAGCTCTATCGTCCTCTGTCAATCCGTCAGCTAGTGAGCCCCACTTGACGTGCCTCATAACCCATTCAAGCGTTTTAGGGTTTGGTAGGCTGGCTTTTGTTTGCATCTTCAAATTCCTGTTGCGTTGATTTCTACAGAGGTAGCAATGCCGTCTGCATCCTCTGTCTGTTAACTCTCTGTTGGCTCGTCGTCCTGATCAGGTGCAGCCGGATAGTCGCTCATAAATTCCGCGACTTCGGGTGTAATGCTGTTTTCTAGTATGAGCTTTTCACGTCTGAGCCTTGCCTCATCTTTTGATCTAAGCTTCCGAGCATTCTTTTCGGCCTGCATGTGTCTTTCGACAATTATTTGCGCCAACTCTAAAGCGCTCCACGGCACTAGATCGTAAGTGTTGAAATACTCGTCGTACAGCTCTGGGAACAGGTCATAGGGAAGTTGGTTTTCATAACTATCATCATCTGACGAGTTTGTTTTTCTCCAATCTATATATTCAACCGCGCATTCGTATTTGTCGATGAAATTTCTTGAGCTATGTGAGTAGTAATTCAGTCGAGAAATTATGTGGTCAGCTCTTAGCACGTTAACAACATCATTATCTGAATGATAGTCCTCAACACGAACAATGATTTCGCCTTCATCTGGATCATAAGGGCCAGTGCCGCTACCGATAAATACTCCATTTTTGTAGATTTTGTAGCCGTCCATCACTGCGTGGCCTCAAGATAGTCGGAGACGGTTAGACCTATCTTAATATTTTCAAACTGCAAGCGTTGAGACCCACCCATGCCGTTAACTACATACCAATCATCGTCCACATCAATTGGGCCCGGCTGTATAAATGCCTGCACCTCGATTTGGTCAAAGGTTTCAGGCGCGACGTAGTTGATATAATTATCAATATCGTGCTTAAATCCCAGTGAACTCAATTCACTAGCAGTCACCACTGCCAGTGTTATAAACTCGTACTGGCCTGTTCCTGCTATTCGCATTTTAAGCATGAAGCCAGAGAATGAATTTTCAATCTGACGGCTACCTGTAAAGCCGGGCGATATGTCTTTGGATTGTGATGTTGTTGCTCGCAACGGCCCTACTACATGGCCTGTAAGGTATTTGCCTTTGGGTATGTTGACTTGCTCGGTTCTGACGTAGCGCACCCACCGAGTTATTGGAGGCTCGCCATTCAGCCCCCCATTCATTATTTGCTCAGAGTAAACGCCCTCTGGTATTCCAAGCCAACTGCTGAACCCGTTCAAGTCCATGTTGAGAGTGTACGAATAGTGATAACGGCACTCTGGCTTGCACAATGTGAGCAGACCGCTTTCGGCTTTAACTAGTATCTCGAACGTGATATCAACTATGCCCCTATCAGTAGGCACAGGCTCGACAAATACCGCATCTGACCAGTCATTGGTCTGATCTGCTCGCCAAGCACGCCGACCCTTTTCCTCTGGCCTGCTATCCCACACCTCTGATCCATTCGCATCATAGCCACGAAAACGAGCCGCAAAGCCCTCAAATGATGCGTTAAAAGCAACCAGAGAAGATTTGAACCGCACCGACCCACGCACCGATGGTGCCGACCCCATTGGCAATGTGAGCCGATACATCATGTAGTTTTTGACGTCTAAGCCGCTGCCGTCAATTTGAAACGCACGTATGCCACCTTCGCCGCCGTTGGGTAATTCTCTGGCCCATGAGGGCGTCTCTGTATTAGGTAGTTGTAGCGTCATAGCTCGTAAGTAAACCTCAATTGCACTTCATCTTCACCGCCGTTTGTTGCAAATAGCTGCGCGACTTGACCTAAGTAATTGTCAAAACTACTGGATACATTTAGGGTGAATGATCCGTTAAAGCCGACAGTGCCACGCACATCAGCAGGGTTGCCAGTTTCAACGCCAAGTGTGAGTTTTATCTCTTGGCCATCTTCGATAAATGGCTGAGCGCCATTAGCAGGGCCTGCAGTACCCGCAACCGTGCGACCGCGATCTGTGAGAGTTATGCCGCCGCCATTGCCTGCCACTATATTTACATTGATAACGTCCGAGTTCTGGCCTGACGGAATCGCAGTAATAAAATAACTACCGTCGCCTTCATCGCT
>JALZUP010000335.1 GCA_023301505.1 Robiginitomaculum sp. | reverse complement strand
CGGCGTCTGGGCACGCAAGCGGGACGCGCGGCCCTGCTCCACGCCATTGCCCATATTGAGTTTAACGCCATTGATCTGGCCGCGGACATGGTCGCGCGTTTTAGCGGCCATCCCTTCATTCAAGACAATAAGCGCGCCGCCTTTATTAGCGATTGGGCGCAAGTCTGCCATGATGAAGCCCGCCATTTTAACCTTATCCGAAACCGGCTCGCCGAGCTTGATATGCAGTATGGTGATTTGCCCGCCCATGATGGCTTGTGGCAAGCAGCAGAAGCAACATCAGGCAATATTACGGCCCGTCTGGTGATCGCCCCCATGGTATTGGAGGCGCGCGGGCTTGATGTAACACCTGCCATGATAACCAAACTCAAATCGGTCGGCGATTTTGACAGCGCCGCAATTTTGCAAATCATTTATGATGATGAGATCGGGCATGTCGCGGCAGGGTCACGCTGGTTTTCTCATATTTGCACGAATCAAGAGCTAGAGCCGCGCCAGACCTTCCATGACATGGTGCGTAAATACTTTCATGGCCTCTTAAAACCGCCCTTTAACCGCGCCGCCCGAGACCTAGCGGGACTGCCTGTTGATTATTACGAGCCCCTCGCCCTACGAAATACACCTATATAAATCAAAGATTTGCTGTAGAATCAGGAAAACCCTTAAGAATCATCGCTATAATGACACAAGAAATTAACCGACTCACAGCAAGCGAGCAGTTAAGACTGCGATTTAAGTGAAATTAACCCAAATCTATATAATTTTTCACTTGTATTTTGCCGTTTAATTTTGTGTATTCCATCAAAAGAGGGATTTTGGTTCACTATGTTTGAATTTTCGTTGAGTTCTGTGCGAGAGCGCTTGGAAAAAACCTTCCCAGAACGCCAAATCATTCACCGCACCAGCGGTCAAATTAACTCATTTGTTATCGGCCAAAAAGCTCAAATAGCTGCGGTTTCTGGTGCTGCCCTCATAGCTGGGTGGTGCATGTTCACAATGATAAACCTTGCATATGGACACAGCCCGCTTCGTTCTCCAGCCAAAGAAGTTAAGCGCGTTGAATCACAATATCAGCGCCTTTTAATTGATGCCCGCGCCAATGAAGCTAATGCGCGCGCCCTTCTCGCCTCTCAACAGCGCGAATTCACTGAAGCCGCCAAGAGCTTTGAGCAAAAACATAATACAATTAAAGAGATAATGGGCAGCACTGGTGTTGTTAAAACATCCGCGCCGATTACATCAACCGAATATGCCAGCAGCAATGTGCTAATGTCGCCCGTCACGCGCGATAGCCATGAGAGACAGGCGCGCAATGTGTCCATATTGACGCCAAATACAGCGACCAGCAATATTCATGCTGTATCATTTAGTAGCCTATCTTTGGATCAGAATGATATTCTCATTGAAGCTGAAACCTTAGCTCAGGATAACATTGAGACTAACCGCGCTATTATTCGCGAGACTGGCCTCACTGTTGAAGCCCTCTTGAAAGAAGGCCCATTTGGAACGGGCGGCCCGTTTATATCTTTGGAAACGGATGAGATTAGATCGGCCAACGAAGCCAATTTCGGGTCCCGCGTCGCCAGTATCCGCGCCCGCGTCGCAGAGGCCGACGCCCTAGATCAAGCCATGCAGTCCATGCCTTTTGGCAATCCGATTGACGCCGAATTTTATAAAACCAGCGGATATGGTCCTCGCAAAGACCCCTTCACAAAACGCACAGCCTTTCACGGCGGAATAGACTTTGCCGGGCAACATATGTCTCCCATTACGGCAACAGCCGCTGGGCAGGTTAGTTTTTCAGGTACGAAAAGTGGTTACGGCACTGTTGTTGAGATTGATCACGAGCACGGAATTAAGACAAGATACGCCCATTTGGCGAAATCTTACGTAAAACGCGGTGAAATTATCGTAAAAGGCGAAAAAATTGGTGGCATGGGGTCCTCTGGTCGGAGTACAAGTACACATCTTCACTATGAAGTGATCTTCCAGGGGCGGTCAAAAGACCCCGAAAAATTTATGAAAGCAGGTCGCTATGTTCAGCAAAACTAATCCTCAAGCCACGCCAGCCAAAGCTGCTGCTAAACCCGCAGAAACGGCGCGCAAAGCACAAAGCTCACGACCGAACTCTGGCGTCCCTTCAATATTGGCTGCTGACCTCGTCATTACAGGTGAAATTGTGACAGAGGGTGATGTTCAAATTGAAGGCCGTCTTGATGGCAATGTGAAAGCGGCAACGCTAACGATTGGCGAACAGGGCTTTGTCAATGGCGCTGTAAGCGCGGGCACATGCTTCATTCGCGGCAAGGTCGTCGGAAAAATCACGGCTGACACTGTTGATCTAGCTGAAACAGCCAATGTTCAGGCTGATATCATTCAAGACCATTTGACGATTGCTAATGGCGCATTCTTTGATGGCAAATGCTCTCGCAAGACAAAGCCTGCTGGTGAAAAAGCGGCTGTTAAAAAATAACGACTGCCTAAGCTTTCCTACTCTGCCCGAAAGCTTAGTCCCATATGTAAATAAAGAAGCTGCACATCAAAGTGCGGCTTTTTTTATGATATAATTTTTATACGGCCATAGGCTGTCAGTTGAGCCCAACTCTCACATTAAGCCTTCATGCTAAGCCATCTTGCCTTACATCCAACTCGCCATTAGACTTAGGCACATATATATATGCTGATGAGTCGGTATATATAGTCCTTAAGGGGGAATTTTATGACTGATAATAACACACAAACTGACGCACAAGATGTCACCAAGGCATGGGCCGCGTCGCAAAACCAGAAAGCATCTGCAAAAAAGCTGCGCATTTTCGCATCTATATCTTGGCTAATCGCCATTGGGATAGAGATCGCCGCAATTGTGCTCTTGCTTAAGAACACATTTGACAGCGGCAATCTTGTTCTCTTGATAGCTCTGTTAGTTAGCATCGCCATTTTTGCTATTGCGGGTAGCATTTTGTGGAAAAAAGCGAACAAACATGATCCTGCCACCAAAGCAGAAAAGTTCAAATTTTTCGTCCAAAATCAACTCGGCGCCATTATTACAGTCTTGGCCTTTCTTCCCCTCCTCGCCCTAATCTTTCTTGATAAAGATATGGACCCCAAGAATAAAAAAATCGCAGGCGGTGTTGGGGTTGCCCTTGCCTTTATTGCCACTCTTGTAGGTGTTGATTTCACGCCGCCTTCAACAGAACAATATACAGTCAACATGAATGAATGCGCGACGCAGATTAAGTCAGGCCAGCCGACCACATCCTGCTCGCCTGAAGTTGCAGAGCAAGCACAGGATATTGCGCGCGATTCCGCGGCCGTAGCCGAGGCCACTAAAACGGCGGATAATCCAGATGGCCTAGATGTTGTTTATTGGATCGCGCCAAAGCCGGGCGAAACAAGATCATCATCTCCACTCGTCTTTCATCTCTGCGAAGAGGTCAGCACGCTGCGCGACAAGGTCGTCAATAAAGGCTCTGTTACCGAAGCTTACGCTCAAAACGCTGTGCGCCTGACCAAGCAAATCACGATGGAACAAAGACAATGTAGCCTAGTGCCTGCTGAGTAATTGCCGAGTAATTTGTGAGTGTTTTAAGCGTCATCCTCATCGCTGCCCAATTGGGCGGCGAGAGCGGCGGCCATAAATTTATCTAAATCACCATCAAGCACGCCCGACGTATCTGATGTCTCAACGCCCGTGCGCAGATCTTTGATCATCTGATAGGGCTGGAGCACATAAGAGCGGATTTGGTGTCCCCAGCCAATCTCGGATTTATTGTCTGCCATATCTTGCGCCTCGGCTTCGCGCCGTTGTAGCTCGGCTTCATAAAGGCGCGCGCGGAGCATATCCCAAGCCCGAGAGCGGTTTTTATGCTGACTACGGTCTGACTGACACTGAACAACGATGCCTGATGGCTCATGGGTAATACGCACGGCGCTATCTGTTTTATTAATATGCTGTCCGCCTGCCCCAGAAGCGCGATAGGTATCCACGCGGCAATCGCTCTCTTTAATATCGATATCAATCGTGTCATCAATTTCTGGAAAGACCCAAACGCTGGCAAAACTTGTATGACGTTTAGCATTACTATCGAAGGGCGATATGCGCACAAGGCGATGCACCCCGCCCTCCGTCTTTAGCCAGCCATAGGCATTTTCACCCCGCACGCAGATTGTCGCCGATTTAATACCCGCCTCATCGCCAGCTTGTTCTTCGATAAGCTCTGTTTTCATGCCATGCGCATTGGCCCAGCGCATATACATGCGCAGCAACATTTGCGCCCAGTCTTGGGCTTCTGTGCCGCCCGCGCCGGGATGGATTTCAATAAAGGCTGAATTGGCATCTGCCTCACCCGATAAAAGCGCTGCAGTTTCAGCGAGTTCGGCGCGCTCTTTAAGGCGCAGCAATGTCTCAAGCGCCTCATCTGCGAGCTCTTTCTCATCTTCCATTTCTGCTAATTCGGCCAGCTCTAACGTATCAGCAAGGCGCGTTTCAATGTCCGTAATGGCTTCAAAACTACTCACCAAACGATTGCGCTCTTGCATCAGTTTTTGTGCCTGCGCTGGATCATTCCAAAAGTCTGCGCTCTCAGAAAGCTGGTTTAGCTCCGCGAGGCGTTTTTCAGAAGGCTCCCAGTCAAAGACGCCTCCGAAGCAAGGCCGTTGATTGCTGTATAGCCTGCGCTAAATTTTCGCGTTCAGCACTCATAATATATCTCTTAATTACAGTCTTGTTTTAAAGATAGCAGGTCAGATCAGCCTAATAAGATAAGCTAATAAAGGCCATCTTCTAATATATCTTCTTCGGCCTGCTCTATGATATCAGCAGGACTTTGCTCTAAGGAGACAGGCTCGCCCATAGGCAGTTGTAAGTTTGATCCCATATTAGGAGGCGCATTATTATTAGCCGCCTGCCCTTCTGGGCCTTCACCGCCATCTGGATTACGCTCTAAATTACGGTTTAAATTGCGCTCTACATCAGATAGCAATTGCTCAATATCCACGCGCTCAGACTGAGCTTCACCAGCGTCTTCATCCTCTGCGGCATCACCGTCCTCTACCCCATCCTGTCCGTCTATGTCTTCTTCAAGGACATTTCCATCTTGCTGGCTAAGTTCGGCATCAAAATCAATGAATGAGCCGCCATTTCCGCCAAGATTAAAGCCGTTTTCACCAAATCCCGAGCTGCCAAATCCAGAACCGCCAAACCGTGACCCACTGCCAACCCGAATAGTATTATCAATTTGCCCAAGGCGAGGCTCTGTCCCAGGGCGGAAGGCTTCTAAAATTGTGTTTGGCGCGCCAATAAAGGACGGCTCACCCGATGTCGCATCGACAGGAGCCAGCAACACACCTTCAGGAATACGAAATGGGACTTTGGCTTGATCGGCTAAGGCCTCTGCCATGAAGCTTCTAAAAATAGGTAGGGCCGCGCCCGCGCCTGTTTCTTTCATCGGCGCAGGATTATCATAGCCGACATATACGCCGACAACCATATCTGGCGAGAAGCCCATAAACCACGCATCAACCTCATTATTAGTTGTGCCTGTTTTACCCGCTAGCGGGCGGCTTAATCGGCGCAGACCTGCGCCCGTGCCGCGCTCAACCGTGCCCTCCAGCATGGAGACCATCTGATAGGCCGTGACGGGATTAACAATCTGCTCGCGCAGATCTGGCAGCTCTGGCGGCGCGCTTCCGTCATAATCATCCATCAAACATTCTGGGCAAACGCGCTCATCGGCTCGAAATATTGTTTTACCTGTTTTGTCTTGCACGCGGTCAATGATTGAAGGGGTAACGGCCTTGCCGCCATTCACAAGCGCGGCATAGGCGGCTGATAGCCGCCAAACAGTCGTTTCGCCCGCGCCCAAAGCCCAAGCAAGCTCTGATTTAACATCATCATAAATGCCAAACCGTTTGCCATAATCAATGATCGGGCGCATCCCTAAATCATTGGCCAAACGCACCGTCATAGCATTGCGAGATTTTTCAATCCCAAGACGCATAGTTGACAGGCCGTAAAACGTATCTGAATAGTTTTCAGGCTTGTAAAAACAAGGGGTTAGGTCTAGATCTTTAGCTTCGGGGTCAAGCGCGGCCTGCGCGATTAATTCCGCTTCGGCTTCTAACTCCTCTTCCGTCAGACAGGCGCTTCGGTCATTATGCTCAATAACAAAAGGCGCGTCTAAAATCTGGCTAACGGGGGTAAAACCATTATCAAGCGCGGCGGCATAAACAAATGGTTTAAAGGCTGACCCGGGCTGGCGATAGGCTTGGGTCGCGCGGTTAAACTGGCTTTGCGCGAAACTATAACCGCCAATGAGCGCTAAGACGCGGCCCGTATGCGGGTCCATAGCCACAAGGCCAGCATTGGCATTGGGGATTTGCTCTAATGCGTAGCTATTCTTATCGGCGTCCTTTGTCGACACAAGGACCACATCACCTTTGGCAATCGCCCCTGTCACAGATTTCAACGTAGGCCCCACACCCGGGCCATCGGCAAGGTCTTGGCGCGCCCATGCCATATCCGTTAAAGCAAGCGTGCCTTCTGATGAGCTAATCTCTCCGCTCTCTTCATCCTCAGATATAAGGCCAAGCTTAGCCGAATTACCACTGGCTGACAGAACCACTGCCTTACGCCACGGCGCAATGTCGCGCGGCGTTTCAAATTCATCAAGGGCGGCGGCCCAATCGCCAGACACTTCAAGTGTTCCCATTGCGCCGCGATAGCCATGACGCTTATCAAAGGCATTTAAGCCATCGCGCACAGCCTGACGTGCAATAAGCTGCATATTTGTATCAAGCGTTGTGCGAATAGACAGGCCACCAGAGTAAAGCTCATCTTCTCCATATATTGAGAAGATTTTACGGCGGGCCTCTTCGACAAAATATTCGGCGGCCAAATATTCGTCCCCATCCCAGCGGCTTACCGCAACAAGGGGGCGCTCTTTGGCGGCGCTGGCCTCGGCATCAGACACATAGCCATCCTCAACCATACGGCCTAGCGCATAATTGCGGCGATCAATGGCGGCATCATAATTGCTCTCTGGCTTATAATTATTCGGCCCCTTCGGCAAAATAGCGAGATAAGCCATTTCTTCTAAGGATAATTCATCCATAGATTTACCGAAATAGTTCAGCGACGCCGCGGCCACGCCATAAGATCGGCGCGCAAAGAAAATTTCATTTAAATAAAGCTCAAGAATGTGATCTTTATCCAACGCTCTTTCAATTCGGCCCGAAATGAATATCTCACGTACTTTACGGCGCACCGCCCGTTCATTGCCGACGATAAAGTTTTTGGCAACTTGCTGGGTGATGGTTGAGGCCCCTTCAAGGCGATCATCGCGGATAAAGTTACCAACATTGGAAATCATAGCGCGGGTAAAGCCAATCCAATCCACCCCGCCATGTCTGTAAAAGCGCTGATCTTCTGCGGCGACAAATGCGTGCTGTAAATCTTTAGGAATGCTCTCAATAGGCACGAAAACACGGTGCTCTTTGGCATATTCAGCAATCAATTTGCCGTCACCAGCATGCACACGCGTCATTTGCGCAGGACGGTAATTTTGTACTTCTTCAAGCGTAGGTAAATCGCGCGTCCAGATGAAGATCAAAACGCCGACAACAATACAGGCAACAACTCCGCTGGCAAAGCCAAGTCCAAACAACCATTTTAGCGCCCGCCAAAACCCATTTGTCTTCTTGGCGGGTTTAGCCTGTTTGCTAGTATTTTTAGAGGCTGCCTCAATAGGCGCAATAATATCGCCGCTGCCTGCCTGACTACTGGCCGCCTGATTACTGGCCGTCTGGGCATTAGTTGTCTGCGCAGATGCTCCTTGGCGAGACTTTGCTTTGGCAGATTTAGCTAATGTTTTTGCCTCGCGCGCCGCGTCTTTGGCGGCTTGTTTGGCCTCAATTGCCGCACGTTTAGCTTCGGCTTTCGCCAGCTCAGCCTTTAGCTTGGCCTGCTGCGCTGCCTTTTGTGCCATATTCTGGGCTATCTTATGGGGGTCTTGCTCGCTCATGTAAGTTCAACAGCCTGTGTGCTAACGTCTAATGCCAGAATGCGTTTGTGGGATGACCCCTATATGCCTATCACGTTCATAATTTGGCCTGATTATGTCCTTAATAAGGTCATCTCCAGATCGCATATATGCACGATTCCCTTCTTATACACATTTAGGAAGGCAAACGTCACCGATTTTATCAGGCTTAACCCTTAAAATAATCATCAATTGTCACTATAAGCGCGCCCATAAGCTTTTTGCGGTGCGCCGTAGAGTTTAGTGCGGCCTCATCTTGAGCATTAGAGATAAATCCCATCTCCACCAACACCGCTGGAACATCAGGAGCCAAGAGCACAGCGAGGCCCGCGCGGCGATGCGCATTCCCTAAAACTTGAGTCACTTTAGTGAGTTCAGGCACAAGCATTTCAGCAAAACGGTCAGAATTTGAGAATGTCTTACGCTGTGCTAAATCCACTAAAATATCACCAACGCGTTCATTTTCCTGTGACAAGTCAACATCCATAATCCAGTTTTGACTATCAACAAGTTTGGTTGAGCGTTTTCGGGCGTAATCAGCCAATGTGTAAACCGATGCCCCGCGCGTTGAGCGCCGCTCTAGCGAGTCAGCATGGATGGAGATAAATAAATCCGCGTCTTTGAGCCGCGCCACTTTAACCCGCTCATCATGCACAACATAAACATCTTTATTACGTGTCAAAACAACATCATATTTACCAGAGCTTAGAAGCTGTCTCTCAAGCTCCTTCGCCGCAGCCAAAGTGATGGTTTTTTCCTGAGTCCCCCCAGCGCCAATTGCGCCCGGATCATATCCGCCATGACCTGGGTCAATGATAATAACGGGACGGCGGGCGGGTTCTTCACTCGGCCCAGAAGATGTAGAGAGCGGCTTAACACGCGGAAACGGAACGCCAAGCGGGCTTTTTTGCACCGCTCTGCGCGGCGCGGCATTTGTAGACAGCGCCGCATTTTGCACAGATGTCTCTTTGGCTGCTTTTATCGTAATCTGCGTGAGGCCATCACTATGGCTCGTTTTTACAAGGCTTGCGTCAGGCGCAAGGTCTAACACAAGGCGCGTGCCGCCCTCGCGCTCGGCATGACGAATACGCAAGACCGCGCCTTGTCCAGCAAGCGGGCTCTCCCCCAGCGCGCCCTGCATGGCGGCGCTATCCACAACGATGCGGTTAGCGTCATCAGTGAGCGCAAAAACATGCGGAGGCGTTATCTCTTGCCCGCTACTAGGCTGATAGCTGATTTGCACAATGTGCATATCGCCTTGCGTTAAATGATCTATCCCTGCCAATTGGGCGTGGCTAGGCACGGCCAAAACAAGCATAGCCAGAATAGACAGCATAAGAGCGTAGATATGACGCATTAATTCCTTGGCCTCGCCAATAGAGCATTTATAGGCGCGACTCGCCTATCTTTACGCTCTATTCATGACGTGATTGCCTAAACAGAATCTTACCTAGAGTAGCTGCAATGTTCTAAAAAAGCAGTTTAGCAGTTTATTTTTATAGTTTTGCTTCCCATATGGGTTTTAGTGGTGCAAGAACATAATCAGCGATGTGTTTCACGCCGAATCATCCAGTTGTAAACTGAAATCACGGCAACCTATGAGACTGGCATCCGAAAATGGCGCGCCCAAAGGGCTTAGCGCCTCACAAAGAGAGTTTATCATGCGCCTAGCGCCCCACCAAATTTGGTTCAACGATGTGACAGGCATAGCCGCGTCAGCATCTGGGTTGCTATGCGTTGTAAATCATATTCACCCCTATTGCCGGGCCGGCAAATTGCGCCCCTCGTCTTTAAAACCAATCGCGCGCCCACACACCGCAGCGCGACATGCAGAACACCCCTATAGGTGGTTCGCATCATTCGATTTTAAAGCAGGATTGCAGCGACGGCCCGCTGGAGACCTAAATGTCCAAAAAAATGCTTATCGACGCCTCCCACCCGGAAGAAACTCGGGTTGTCGTCGTCAATGGAACTCGCGTTGAAGAACTTGACTTTGAGAGTCAAAACAAACGCCAATTAAGAGGCAATGTTTATCTTGCCCGTGTCACCCGCGTAGAGCCATCTCTACAGGCCGCCTTTGTTGAATTTGGCGGCAATCGTCACGGCTTTTTAGCCTTTGGCGAAATCCATCCAGATTATTACGATCTTCCGCATGAAGACCGCTTGGCCCTAATTGAGGCCGAAGCAGCGGAAGCGGCGCAAGATGATAAGGATGATGATGAGGCTGATGCGTCCTCCTCCCAGCCCTCTTCTTCTAAAAAGTCGCGTTCACGCCGCCGTCGCCGCTCGCGCGATTCTAATAAAAAACAAAAGAGCGACGCCGCTGATCCGTTTGACCATATTGAAGGCGAAGACCCTCTGCGTCCTGCCGCGACCAGCTTTAGCATGGCTAATCGGCGCAAGGAAACCGAGCTAGCTGACCCTGCTATTGCAGCGAAGGAAGCCCAAGAGACAGCAAAAGAAGAAGCCGCAAAAGAGGCAGCCGCCAATAATGCCTCAAATGAAGATGCAGAAGATGGCAACACAGACGCAAAACAGAGCAAGTCCAAAAACAAAAGAAGCCGCTCTAGAAAGAAGCCAGCTCAACCAGCCCGCACGCCAAAATCTAAATCCATCACCCAAGATGATGAGGATGAAGAAGACGAAAACACACCCGACCCGACTAGCAAAGCCGCGTCGAGCTGGAATGTGGCCA
>JALZUP010000334.1 GCA_023301505.1 Robiginitomaculum sp. | reverse complement strand
CTGAAAAGTCAAAATACCGGTTTATTTGTTTGCTTGTTGGGCCGAATATAAACAAGGATAATGGCGAGCTAAACCAACTCATTAAGCACCGTGGGGTGGATAGAAGCTTCTTCTTGTGTGGAACATCTTCCAATGTGGCTAATATTATGAATTACAGTGACTGCCATGTATTGCCTAGTGCGTTTGGTGAGGCTTTCCCCAACGTTGTTGCCGAAGCGATGGCATGTTCGCTTCCTTGCATAGTTACAAACGTAGGGGACGCTGCCGAGATGGTGGGTCAGGAACGATGGGTGGTTGAGCCTCGAAGCCCTACAGCTTTAGCTGAAGCGATGGACGCAGCAATCAAGTTGTCAAAATCGGACGCAGACTGGAAAAAACTTCAGTCTAACTCCAGGCAAAGTGCGGTAGACAATTTCGGCGTTCAAAGGATGATTGATGGCTATAGGGGAGTGTGGCGAGAGGCATGCTTGTAGGTGCAAAGTGCTGATGGATAACGAAGATCGCAGGCCAACAAAGAAAATGTATTTCGTTACAATGCTAGAATGTGGCTAATTTTAATAAGGTCAGAAGGCAGGGTGTAGTTACTAAGAAAGGGCCTTTTGTGAAAGGCCGCTGTGCTCTTTTTGAGATGAATCTTTTTTAGTATCCGAGGAATCATAAGTTGAGCTAAGCAGAATGTTGAATGAAGTTAAAGAAATTCATGATTTTATTTTCTACTTCAATATGACACAAAATCACATATCCCAAGAACATATATATGGTCAATATCAATACTAAGCAACGTTTAGCCTTATTCTTACCAAGTTTGGTTGGTGGCGGTGCTGAAAGGGTGTTTGTAACATTGGCAAATGAATTTGCGAAAAGAAATATCGTTGTAGATTTAATAATTTGTACTGACGCTGATGCCGATTACCTTCATGAAGTTAGTTCAGATGTGAATATTCATATCATAGGGGTGCACAGGATGTTATTTGCCACTGGTGGCCTGGTGCGATATCTCCGTAAGTTCAGGCCTAGGTGGTTGCTGACAGCAATGTCTCATACAAACGTGATTGCCAAGTTTGCTTTGTTACTGTCGAGGACTAGTACACACCATGTTATCAGGCAGACTCTGTCCCCTGGAATAATGCAATTTGGTCGTGGTTCAAATTCGTGGCCATTGAGGGATTTGGTCTCGATGACCTACCGCAATGCTAGTGCCGTTGTTTCAATCTCCAACGAAATGACTCCGATGATTCGGGATTACTATGGTGTTAGTGACAACGTGTATTGTATTCTGAACCCTGTCGACGTAGGAGGTGTCGTCGATAAGTCCTTTAAGCCTTCGTTTAAGGTGCTGGCTTCGTTTAAAAGTGAAGTCAAGATAATTGTCGCCATGGGGCGATTGTGTGAGCAGAAAGATTATCCTACTTTATTGAAGGCATTCTCTCTTGTTCGCGAAAAATTGGAAGCGAAATTAGTGATTTTTGGCGAAGGACCAGATAGAGAGTCTTTATTAAAATACGCAATGGAATGCGGTGTTGATGAGCATATCTGGTTGCCTGGCTTCTGCGTCAACCCATTTCCATTTATCCGGCAAGCTGATGTGTTTGTTCTCTCTTCGTTGTTCGAAGGGCTCCCAAATTCCTTGATACAGGCACAACTTTTGGGGGTTCGGTGTGTTTCCACAAGGTGTCCAACAGGTCCGTCCGAGGTTTTGGAAGGCGGTAGGCTTGGTGCATTGGTTGAAGTAGGTGATTTTCAAGACATGGCAGAGCAGATTATAAATACCATAAAGGGCCCATGTATTTCATCTGGTCAATTAGATTCATTGCGTGAAAAATATTCAGTGCAGAATATAGCCACGCAGTATATGGACTTACTTGAATCGCTATAGACCGTAGATTCAAATTTTCCTATAGCGTTTTGGTGTAGATTCGAAAGGTTATGGATAGGTTGCGATATAAATGGCTTTGGAATTTATCGCTTATTGTTCCAGCCGTCACTGGAGGCAGTAGAAACGTAGAAACCAAATGGTTTTTTGCCTTGTGAGGTGTGAGGTTAGCGCTTTGTATCAATACATTCTCCTGCACTACTGGCCAAGCTACTCACAAACAAGTGAGCTGTGGCTGCTTTGTGATGAAAATATTCATTTTGTATAATAATTCGGCGTCACGATAGAGGGTAGCCATGACTTGGATTTTTGTTAACGCTGCTGGCTGTTTTTGCTCATATGTTACCATCACAAGGCACACGGTTTAATGTTACAGAAGAGCAGTTGTTGGTTGATGGATCTTTTTTGGTAATGGAGATATTGGAAATCGAAGGTGCTTAGTTCCACCACTGATGTTATGTCAGTAGATGCACTATTCTTTAAAATTTATAATAATCACTTATTTGCTATTGCCCAAGCTTGCATACTCAAAATGTCCCAAAGGTGGTATTCCCAGTTAACAGCACCTGATTGGTGCTGCCTCCATTTTTCTAATACAGGTTCTGGCCTAAATATTTCGGTTTTCCGAAGGGATGCCTCTGATAAAAGATCCTCAGCCCAATCTTGAAGAGGCCCTCTCAGCCATTCTGCTATCGGTACCCCGAATCCTTTTTTTGGTCTGTCCACCAGTTCGCGTGGCACATGCTGATACAATAGTTCTCGTAGTATCCATTTGCCTGTTCCGTTTCGTACTTTCATGCGTTCAGGTAGCCTCCACGCAAACTCCACTACGCGGTGATCGAGAATGGGCACTCTTGCTTCGAGTGAAACTGCCATGCTTGCTCTATCGACTTTTGTAAGTATGTCATCTGGCAGATAATCCAGACTGTCTATGTACTGCATGAGGCTGTATGCGTTGCCTCCAAAATCGGTAGCCTTCGCTTGCTCCCAGGCGGGGTAGGAGGATTCAGGGCAATCGATTA
>JALZUP010000333.1 GCA_023301505.1 Robiginitomaculum sp. | reverse complement strand
TAAGCCCTTCTCAGAAGGGAAGAATAGTGTAGCAATTAGCGCCTCAGATAAGAGAGGGCAAGCTATGCTTACTTCTGTTAATAAGATTTATGAAGTACTCACTAGAATAGAAAGCAGAGGGTCAAGTTTGCCTAGTGCTGGAGTGTTCTCTTAATTGCAATTAGTTGCAAAAAAAAATAAGTATAAAAATAAGATATGAATACAGCGAGATTTAGCGGGGAGATACAAGCAGGCTCTCCACCCGTGGAGGGAGAATGGTCTATAGAGAGAGGCAGAAAGGATGAGCTTACAGGTAGTCAGGTATTCTTTATGAATAAGACTGATTTCCCTTATGCTGTACCCGCTAATGGCTCTGCTCACCCTAGAGATGCTCGTATAGCATTGGAGAGTTGGACGGCTAGAAGTGTAGAAGGACATATAGTAGCAGTTACAGGGTCTTATTATGGGTTTTCTCTAAGTCATAATCCTACAGGTAGTACAGGCTCTAGTGTGTACTCTATGGATATTTCTCTATCTCAAGATCCTGTAGAGTCTAGCCCTTTATTTTCTGAGGGGGGAAGCTTTCAGATTTCAGAGGAGCATATCGCAGAGGTTAGAGACTTTATTAATAGCCCTATTAGGGAGGGAGGTACTGCTGATGGTGATGTAATTCTACCTACTAGCTGGGAAGAAGAAAATAGGGCTAGGGCTGTTCTTTTTGAATACTTAAGAAGGGGAATAGATTCATACAGAGTAGCTAGGGTAACTTGGACTAGATCATGGGTTAGTAGGGACTCTATACCTCAATCTATACTAAATAATGTAGGGTTAATAGACTCACCTGCTGGAAATCCACCTAACTTAGAAGGAGATGGAAACTGGTTACTAGTTGGCGCTAGAAGCTCATCAAGAGCTGATGATAGATTTTATGAAAATGAGCAAGTATGGGAAAGCTCTGGAAGAGTGGGCTGGAATACAGGTCTATACACTTAATAAATTATGAAAAAATTACCTAATAAAGTTAGTGCTGGAGATAGTATCAAGGCTAAAGACTTTAATGATATGGTAGACTATCTTAGGTCTATTACGTTGAGAGAGGGTACTGGCTACAGGGTTAACACTTCAGCAGGTGGCACGTCCTTAAATGTTAGACCTAGTGTAGGTGGTGGAGGTAGTGTAGCTCCTGTAGTTAAGCCTAGACCTCTTGAAGTCACGCTATCTAGACCTAGTTATATTGATCCAGAGACGTTGCCAATTATTGACCCAGAGACGCAATTTATGTTTTGGGTTTATGCAGGTAATGTAGAGGGTACTCAACTAGATAACATTAGGGAGACTTTTATAGGTCAGAAATCCAGTCTATCTACTAGGGTATATATGCAGTGTACAATGGGTCAATTAGCTGAGATTTCAGTAACAGGGTTATCTATTGTTATAGATACTACTCCTTCAGGGTTGCCTAGTGCTACTCCGTTCAATGAAGTATTAAAGAGACCTGAGATGATAAATGTAGAGTTGGCTCAGATTATATCTAGAGATGGAGCGCAAACTTTGGTGAGTAGCAGTGGGAATATAACTGTAAGTGATGTTCTTACCACTATATCTTCTAGTGGTGATTATATCTTAAAGGTAATAGCGTTGAGAGTATGAGTGGCGCATTGAATTATAAGGATGCTGTGGTTAGACCTAGCCCTGTTAGGGGAGTAGCGGAAGGTGTTAACATGTCTTTAGGTGGGATAGTTGATAGTGATGCTTATATGTTTATTGCTGAGGAGTCATTGATATTTATGGGACGTACTTTAGATGCTACTAGATTATCCTTGACTACAAACCGAGGAGTAGGTGGCTCAGAGGGACGGTCTAGTGGTTTATCCACAGGCGTTGGTTTCGCTTGTGATCCTAATGAGTCAAGGTATCTCGCGGAAGATACTACTATATTTAATGAAGTAGTTAGCTCTAGGGATGGTGATAGCTCCACCTCATCATTTGGTCGTAATGTTTCTTTTGATTGGGATGATAATATTAATATATATCGTGTTAGTGTTACTCAGAGAGATACTGTAAGAGAGAATGGAGGAGCGCCTACGCTGAGCGCGCCTAACCCTCAGACTGGAGAGGGAGGAATTGTGGCACGTGATGAGAGAGATGCTTTAATATACTTTGCTAATAGAGTAGAAACTAGAACTGATAGTGACGGGGATGAGTTTACACTGACATTCACTACAGATTTCTCTAATACGTTTACTAATGTTCTTACTTATGCTGACTCTATGAGAGAGTACACTACTAATGAGAGCGTGCGTGCTAATACTACTGCAAATAGAAGGAGACATATAGTTTATGGTGAGTGGAGAGACTATTCCTCTAGTGTTAGTCGATCAGAGATTGAGTTTAATAACTTAGAGCTTAGGTTCCAGAGAAGAGCAAGTGGTGTACCCTCTAGTGATATGGTTATTTCTGATTCTAGTGCAAGGAGTGTAGTGGAGTTGCGAGACAGCCAATTAGCAGTTACGAGCGAGCTTGGAAGACCTAGAACTACTACTAATGGTAGTGGATCAGATATTATAAATCATGTGGAGGAGATAGATTTTCCATTTAGTAATGGCGTGGGAAGTTACGTGTCAGTTGATGAATTAGTAGCTAATACTCCTTGGGTTGGCGATAAGCTTGGTATAGGGGGCTTCTTTAATGGGGAAGATTTATTTAGTGGAAATCCTGGGGGTGGTAGCTCTCTAGGTGACTCTAACCTAGGAAATGGTGTTAGTATGAGAGTAGTTAATCTACTACCTTTAGCTATTAGAGTTAATTACTCTGAGAGAGCCGAGAGTAATGACGGGAGTAATAGTGGTACAGTAAACAGTACAATAGATGAAATATTACCTAGTGAGGAGCAAGTGATTAATATACAACCGCCAGTAGGTGATTGGTCAGCTTTGAGAGTCTTTAACTTATCAATAGAAGTTTTAGACATGGCTACAGATGGTGAGGGAGAGGAGTATAGGTCAGCTACAGCATTGGAGTTAGCCTGTGATATATTTGTGGCTTATAAGGATTTCTCATATATGCTGACTGGTTTCTCAGGAGAAGGTGTAGAGGTATCGTCTAGGCAGTCTAATGATAGTTTTGAGTATGAAGAGGAGTGCCGTACTGATCGAGTTGTCTCACTATCTCAAGATGTTAGGAGAGCAATATTTACTAATCATGGAGTGGAGGATTTAGGTCTAGCTAGGCAGTCTTTTAAGGGTGAAGTATCAATTAGTGGTGCAGGAAGCAATAATGGCAACTCTACATTTACTATGGATGAGATTTTTAGTCAGGGGGTAGGGTTTGATGGTGGTGGTGATGAAATCGCCTACTCTGCTGAGTTAGAGTATATCGAAGTCCCTAGTGGCGGTAGCTTTACTGTATCTCCTAAAGGTGTTAATACTTCACATAGTTTTGAAGCTAATCTCTGGAGGTTTGAGTATAATGGTATTCCTTTAGGGTTCATTGATCCTGAGGATGATGATAGTATTTAAGTAGTCTCTAGCTACTCATACTATGAGGGATTGACATTTAATCTATAACTAAGGTACTATGCCCGCATGGTCAATTTAGTTGTAACTTCTGAGGGAAGTGTTAGGTACGGATCTAATTCAGGCTCTCCTCTCGCTATCTTAGGTGCTC
>JALZUP010000332.1 GCA_023301505.1 Robiginitomaculum sp. | reverse complement strand
ATTGACTTTGTCACATTGGCACAATTTTCTATTGTGAGGCTAGTCTAGCGGCATGAAAACATCAATAGACTCCATCCTGCTGGTTTGTCTGAAAATAACTGAGCGGCCTTCATTGAGCGTCTTAAGCCGCTCGGCCTTTGTCAGTTTTAATAGAATGACGGGTCAGGCTATGTTGGAACGCCGAGTCAGTTTGCATTGCTTGATGCGCTTTATGGCTGACAACTGGCCAATCCTAAAACAGGGATGACTCTATCCCAATCTGATGGGCCGCTTTGGGTTAAGCGGCCAGACTTAAACCGCGTCGCCGTTTCTACTTGCTCGGAATCAGATAATCTGAGCGAGAGGCGTTGCGGGCTGCCAATCACGCCGTAGTCCTGCGCGGGAAATTGATCATAAGCCCGCTCCCCAGCCTGCTCCCCTGCGCTTTGTTCAAAGGATAGTTCTAAGACCGCCTCCCCATCATGCCATAGGGCGCGCTGCGTTTCTGTGGAGCTAAATAAAATAAAGCGGCGCTCACTATCCGCGCTCCATACGAAAAGCCCGCATTGCCCCGCCTCTAATTTTTGCGGCGGCAATTGAGCCAATATGGACGCCGTTTGATCCTGAGCGGATTGCTCATTGGGCAGCTCTAAATTAGCCGCCGAGCTGCAAGCAGAGAGCATCATCATAGCGGCCAATATTGCGCCGCGCCGCCATCCAGATTGAACCCCAGATTTAGCTCCAGAATGAGCCTCAGAATAAATATCAGAACACATATCAGCATATGCGCTGTTAATGGCGGCGTTTATTTCCATGAGCCTGTTTGCTCCAATTGATAAGTTTGGCCGTTTTGAACAAAGCCAAAAAGCGATAGCGCAAATTGCGCATTAGGGTCGCGGGTCTGAACCTGCGCAATATTTGTATAAAGCCCTGACAAATTAGACCGTAAGGTCATCTCTATATTTTGGCCATCCTGCGCGCCCGTCATGCGCAAAACAATTTCTCCGTTCTCGCAACTAACGGGGCCAGATAAGGCAGGGCCTTGCCATGCCCATTGCGCCGCATTGCTAGCTAGAAAATCGGTACTGGCGCGCCCTGCGGCCTGACTGCAAGTCTCGCCTTCATAAATTATATCATCAATCGCAACATCAAAAATCCCGCCCAGCCCCGCCAAACGGGAATCTAGCAATGAAAAAGTACTGACGCGGCCTTTAAATATTAAATCCGATATATGGCCCAGCCGCGCGCCGCCTTTGGCCTGCATACCAGAAAGCTGGCTGTAAAATGTCACAAGCGGCTTATCGGAGAATAAATGGCGCGGATAGGTTTGAAAATCAATCGGGCCAACGCCCTCCAGCCCTGTGATACGTCCCTGCCAAATCGTGCCTGATATTTGCACCTCATCGGTCAGCAGTTCAGCCGCAGTGACGCGCGCGGCCCAGCTAGCTGGAAATTGCGCAATGAGCGCGCCAACCGCGCATATGCCGCCCACTAGCCAAGCCGCTTTTCTCATTAGTTGCTCGCTTTTAAGGTAATCTGCGCCGAAACGCTGCCATCTTGATTGCGCGAAATCTGAGCGCGAGAAATCTGCGCGGCATAGGCGCGGGTTAAATTTTGCATAAATTCATATAAAGCTGGGCTAGGCGCATCTTCGAACCAGACTCTAATCGCCTCATCGGACTGAACCTGGATACGCGAAATAGGCAAGCTCTGCCCGCGCGCTATATCGACAATGGCGGCGCGGTTAAACGCCTCGCGATTAGCGGATACGGCTGGCCCCGCGCTAAGCGCGCCAACGCCATCGCGCACAATGACATAATCACGTATGGCGCGCTGCTGCTCGCGCGCGGCACTATCTTGCGCGTTTAAAATTGGCATGATTAAAAGCTGCCAAATCAACCCAATGAGTAGCAATCCCCCTGCCCCTATAATAAGAGCGCGTTCTCGCGGCGTTCGCGTAGCCAGATATGTCATGAGCGCGGCTCCAGTGTTAGGATAGCATCTCCGACCAAGCGCTCACCCTGCTCGCGCACGCCCCCCGTTTGAAATCGCCCGCCAAGGCGCGAGACGGCCTCTTCCATATCAGAGGCGGCGTCAAAACTTGGATAAATCAATCTGAGGGTCAGGCGATTATTCGTCTCCTCAAATTGCAGATTATCCACGCTAACATCTGGCACATTTGTCATGGCGGAAAATAACAGCGCGCTCAAAGATAAAAAGTCGGCTTCAATCTCTCCGCCGCTGCGTATAGCGCGGCTGACAGCAAGGGCGGGATTGGACGGCGCTCTTTGGCCTGTGGCAAGTTGATAAACATCACGCATTTGCGCGCTCATATCAACGGCTTGTAATTTGGCCGCGCGCGCATTCAAACCTGTCCAAATCAGGCCTGATACAGCCAGCCCAGCAGCAAGCGCGCCTATGCGAGTAAAGCTTTTAAGCTGCGCTGTCTCAAACCGCTTGGAGGCATAAGCGCCTTGCAAGAAATTCACCGCCCCGTCCAAGTTTAAACTCTGGCTTAGCTGCGCCGCATCAGCGCTTTTAATCTCAATTTGGAGCGCCCCATTATCTGCTTTCTCCATAAAGGCTTGCATATTCGGATCAAGGGTGAAGCCATCTGGCCCCGCCTTGATAATGCGGTCGCTAAGCGCATAGGCTGACCCATCATTTGGTATAACGTCATGGTCTATATAAATGCCATCAGCTTTTAGCCCAGCCTCACTCAGCGCGCTGTTGAGCTTATTCATTTTCGCAACGCTAATCGCGCCCACGCGCACGGCTTTTATATCAACATTCGCACTCGCTTGCGCCTCTTGCTTACCCTGCGGTCCAAGCGCAATATGCTGCTCGGACAAGCCTGAGCCAAGCTGATCTTCTATCGCAAATCCAGCGGCGCTTAAACTATCTTGCGCGCGCATTTTTGGCAGCTCTATCGTGCTAATTCGCGCCCATTGTCCGGGCAAAACCACAAAGATATTTTTATATGGCAAAGCTGTAAGAGCGCGCTTTTCAGCCAAAGTTTCGCAAAGTCCTAAATGCTCATTGGACATATAATAAGCCCAAACGGCATCTTTGACGTCATCCCGAATGCCCTCTTGAGCCCCGCTTTGAGACATGCCAAGCGCGCTCATCCAAATGATTAGGCTTTTATCTCGCTCAAGGCTCATAAATCAGTCTCATCTTCGGCCAGTCTCATTACGGGCCGGCGGGCATCCATCGTTAAAAAACGGTGACGAGGCATAAGGCTATCACCGCTTCTGGAAAAATCAACGGCCACAAAGCGGCGCGCCTCTAAAAAGCTAATATCGGCTTCTACCCATAAATGTTCAGGCGCGAAACTGATAAAACTATC
This sequence comes from Robiginitomaculum sp., assembly GCA_023301505.1. Lineage (GTDB taxonomy): Bacteria > Pseudomonadota > Alphaproteobacteria > Caulobacterales > Maricaulaceae > Robiginitomaculum. Next base: position 3,075 of record JALZUP010000332.1, on the reverse strand, counting down.
AAAATCCATACTCGATTGATCTACCCCCTCCAAAGCCTGTGCCCCGCGCAGCCCGTCCACATCTTCATAGCCGCCCGCTGGCCGCTCTGTAATTAACCGCACAGCAAGCTGTAAATGCTCTTCGCCCAAAACAGAGGCCAGTAAAGGAGCGTGCCCAAGGTTTAATGTGTTGATATTTATGCGTGATATTTGCCCTGCTTCGCGCGCGCAAATAAAGGGAAAAATACGCTCATATATTTGCGCGCTCATCCCTTGCACGGCGCGTATTTCCATAACAGAGCTAAAGGCTGTATTGGCCGCGCGGTAATCTGGCGTCAAACCTAGATAGGTAAAATCCTCGGCCCCGCCAGAGGAAATTTGGCTATCCCTGTCCTGCCAATCCACCAAGGCGGCGCTCAGATTGGCGGCAAGGCGCGCATCTATATCCAGTAGGTTTAAAAGCGTTTCAAATTGCCTGCGTCCGGGCGTATCCGTTAGCGAGCCAAGGGAAATACACTGACTGCCATCACTCACGCGCAAAATAAGCGTGCCGCCATCTATGGGTAGAACTTGCGGCGCGGGATCTCGCAGCACAGTATTAATCGCGCTATCATCAAGCCCTGCAAGATTGCTGGATAAATAGCTCTGCGCGAAATCTTGCGCCGCGGATATATACCATTGCGTCTGGGCGTGGGACTGCACATTAATCGTGCGGCGAAGCGCATAGCGCATATCATCTAAAATGGCGACGGATAATGTGACCATGATCGTCATGACCAATAATGTTGTCAGCAGGACAACGCCGCGCTCATTATTGCGGGCCTCGCTGCCGCTTGCAGCCCCTGCCTTAGCATCAGTCATTTGACCATCTGATATTTTAACATCTGGCATTTGAGGAGGCCTTAAGCCTCTTATTTTAAACCAGCGGGTCATGAGCCAAGCTCGAAATATTGCACAAGGCGATCCCCGTTCACATTTAAAGTTTCAAGGCGGATCATATCTGGCAAGGGCGTTTCATTATCTGAATTATTATCTGGCTCACTATCGGGTGTATTTCCAGCCTCTATTTGTCCATTTGGAGGAGCTAAAGACTCTTTGAAATAAATAGTCCGTATTTGATCGCCAATGATAAATTCTATATCGGCGCTCACAAGATCATCCATTAAAACGCGATCAAATTCTGGCGTCACAGGGCTTGGGTTTTCATGGGCGAGCACACGGCGTATGAGTTGCCCATCTTCAAAAACATAGCGCACGCGCTGAAGGTCACTACGCGGCAAAATTCCGCCCGGATTATCTCGTCCGCCCCGCGTGAAATTGAGAAGATCATTCACCCCGCCTGACATCAGATAAAGTTCATTATTGCCATAAGCATCTCTATTCTCGCGCAGGCGAATATTGGCCATGTCGGTCAGAATAATCGCCCGCCCCGTCTCAAATTTAGCGAGCGCGTCCATGCGAGTTTTTATCTGATCTTTTGACGCAATCGTACTTGTCAAAGCGCCCATTGTTCCAATCGAAATGATTGAAAAAATAAACATAGACACTAGCATTTCAACCAATGTAAAGCCCGCTTGGCGCACATATATTTGCGCCCTTAATGTCTTGCGCTTATAGCCGCTCATAATCTTATTCATGAGCCCGCCCCCGCGCGCGTGCGAAAGGCGACGCGTTCAATTAAAAGCTGCTGCGTGCGTTCAAGACTGACCTGAACAGTTAATTTATAAAAGCCGTCAATATCGGTGGTTTCTGTTTCAAGGCGATAGGTAAAATTCTGCGTGCTAATTTGAACATCGCCGCTCTGCGTGCCTAATTTCAAATCATCATGGCGCGCTAAAACAAGCTGATTATCGGCGACAATACTGGCATAGCTTTTATCTTGGAGCGCGGCGGCGGCGCGCGTGCTTTGAGCCGATGAAGCCGTCAGGCCTAAAATCGCAAAACTAAATATGAGAAGCGCGCTCAACACTTCAATCAATGTAAATCCTGCCGCTAAGCTAGCTGGTACATTATCTGGCACATTATCTGGCGAGCCATCTAATTGCCGAGCCGCTTCATATGTCACATCACTACTCATCAGCGCTGCTCGGCCTACGCTCAGTCACGACAATCTCGCCGCTGCCATCACTTGTAATAATGCGCTGCGTATCGGCTCCGTTCAGCGTCAGGCTAAAATGGCTCATCTGTCCAATTGGCTCTAAAAGCACTTGCACAATACGCCCATCTTCAGCTCCTTCAGAGCGCTCCTTTGGGAGATCTATAGTGCGCCCTTCTAGTGTAAAGCTTACATCAATATCTGGCCCCCACTGAGCTGTTTGGAGCGTTTCAATCCACTGCCCGTCTTCAAAAAGATAAAAACCATAGCCCGCCTCATCAAGACCAAAGCCGCGCGGCTGTCCTGTAATAATCGCTGTTTGCATCGCTTGCCCTAAGGCCACTGAAATGGCCTCGGCCTGTATGATTTCTGGCGCTTTAGGCGTTGGCCGCGTCATGATAACAGCCCCAGATAGAAGCCCAATAATCAGCAAAACCACCATGACTTCAGCCAGCGTAAAGCCAGCCTCGCCTTTAAAACTTTTGGAGCGTTTTTTAAGGCTTAGTGGATAGGCGGATATGAGTATAGGGCGCTTTATCAATCTGCGTCTCGCTAAGGTTCCCAGCTAACAATATCTGCCGCTAGTCCTTCGCCGTCTGGTTGCCCATCAGAGCCATAAGAAATAATATCATAGACGCCGTTCTCGCCCGGATAGATATAAATATAAGGCGCGCCCCAAGGATCATTTGGCAAGCTACGAATATAGCCGCCCGCGCGGTAACGATCTTCATTATCTACGCCTGGCGGTAGCTCTGATAGAGCTTCAAGGCCGAAATCTTCATCAGGATAGCTGCCTATATCAAGACGATATTGCTCAAGCGCGCTTTCAAGCAACCGTATATCACCCTTGGCTTTTTGTACCTTCGCCGTCCCTTGGGCTGGGGCCACATTAATGACAACAAAGGTGGTCAAAAGACCAATGATAACCAAAGTCACCATCACTTCTAAAAGCGTAAATCCTGCCTCTTTGTTTTGATCAGATATCTTATCTGACATCTGAT
>JALZUP010000331.1 GCA_023301505.1 Robiginitomaculum sp. | reverse complement strand
TACTCAAAATATTGTCTTTAATAATCTGAGAAACCCTACTGATTTGGATGCCAATGACTTTATTGGACTGGAAGCAAGTACAGCACCAGCTCCGGCTCCGGCTCCGGCTCCAACTCCGGCTCCGGCTCCAGCCCCAGCCCCGGCTCCAACGTCTGCTCCAGCGTTAAATCCAACTGCTACAGACAATGAATCTAAGAGTGAGGTAGCAGCATCAAATCGCAGTCGTGCGAATAAGACTGCGCCTAAAGCGGCTGATAGCGCCTACGGTCCAAATGTTCAGTGGAAAGCTATCCCTGAAAAGCAACTGTCTGACGGAGTAAATACACATAGCCTGGTTAATTTGCCACCTAGTGCTAAGGCTAATTTAGTTAGTAATTCTGACCTTAGAGCGAGAATACTAGAATATGTAGAGCGGATGCCCGCCGGTAAGGAACTGTGGTTTATTAAAAGTCAGTATGAGGGCGAAAGTGAGGACGAATATCGTACGCGGCTAATACGCCACGCACAACGCTTGAATAGAATGGCGAGGTTGGAACGATGAGTGACCTTCTAACGGGCGAAATACCTGCATCCCCAGCGTCTATTAAAAAGAAAACTGGCGTAACACATCTAAATAAAATACCGCTTATTGGGATGGTTGTATTTACAGCAATTGTTATATCAATTGCTGCTTATGCGTTGATGTCGATGGCTAGTCGGCAAAATAGGGTTGCAGAAGAAGCCAGTGATGATTACTCATCTGTCGATTCAAGCGCGTTCGTGAATGAGTATCTATCAGAGAAAAGCGATGGGAATCTAAGCAGTGCCCCAGTGCGACCACCAGCTTTTATAGAAGATCCAAAAGCGAATGATGGTCCTATTAGGCAAGTAGCGCTAAAGCCGCCCGAACAAAATAATTATACACCTACTGAGGTAGAGTCTCCGGGTGTAGATGGTTGCGCCTCAGCGAATGTCGAAGATTGTGCTTTGCTGCAGAAGAACCTAGAAGCGGTCAGAGCGGAGCGCGCACGGCTTGACGCAGTGAGGCGTACGCAGTTAGAGACAGCGGCAAACGGTTCTATGCGTGTTAATTTTAATCGATCTGGTGATCCTGACCTTGGTATTTGTGACCCAACTGATGATAGTTGTGGACAAAAAGACGATGAACCCGTTGATGAGATAGCGGCATTTACTCAGGCGGCATCTGGGAATCTAAATAACATGATGGATTTGTTAAAAACCCAAATTGGTGCCGTTAACAATGCGACAGGAGGACAGGGGGCACCGAATATTCAGGCGGCGTTGGGGGCGATTCAAGGTCTACCACAAGGTGGCGGTGCCCAAAGAACATCTTCAGCAATAAATACCGGTGGTAGCGCCACTCATAATTGGGGTTTTGAGGAAGATTTAGAGGATTATGAGGACGAAGACGACTATCTATCTAGCGAGCTAGAAGATCCACGATCGGAGATTGAGCTTAAAGCCGGCACTATGATACGAGCCTCATTGATTACAGCGATTAATAGTGATCTACCAGGGCAGGTGATAGCGCAAGTTAGCAGGAATGTGTGGGATACCATACACGGCGAATATATCGTTATTCCACAGGGAACAAAGGTGATTGGAATATATGATAGTTCATTGAGCTTTGGACAAAAGCGTGTGTTAATTGCGTGGAATCGACTTATTTATCCGAACGGTCAGTCATTAAGGCTGGATGGCAGTCAGGGTTATGACTCCAACGGAAAGTCAGGTTTCAAAGACAAAGTTAACAATCACTATCTTAAGACATTTAGCAGTGCGGTATTGTTTTCAGTAGTGGCTTCTGGTGTGGCAAGAGTTGATCACGATTCTAGTCAAAATCAGGTGTTTTCGAGTGAAACGGAGTTTAAGAAAGCGCTGTCTCAAGAAATAACTCGATTGAGTACAAAGTACATTGATGCTGCGTTGAATGTATCTCCGACTCTGACTATCAGGCAGGGATACAGTATGAATATATTACTTGATAAAGATGTTGTTCTTCCTCCCTACGATCAAATGCATCAACAATTTGTCTCCCGATATGCGCGGAGCGAATAGTGCGAAGCTCACCATTTCTCTATTCGATTGGATTTCTGATTTTGTTTTTGGGGTTAGCGTTCACTGTCGGACATTTATATGTTTTAGATGTGTCGAACAGTAGAATTACTATTGGCTCTCCTTTCTCAACCATTCCTTATGCGGTCGGCTGGATAAGTTATTATCCAGAATATTTTATGAAATGGTGCGGCATTATGGCTGTGGGACTCGGATCTAGCTTCTTAGGGACAGCCGCCATATTTCACCGGCTTCGTGCAAACAAACCGATGACGGATATGCATGGTTCTGCAAGGTTTGCTAATTCAGCAGAGGTTAACGCTCTTAATTTGTTGGACAACAAGGGAGCGTTTATCGGTGGGTATAAAGGCAAGTATCTCCGACACGACGGGGGGGAGCATGTGATGGTCGCAGCCCCTACGAGAGCGGGGAAAGGTGTGGCATTAGTAATTCCGACACTTTTAACTTGGCCTGATTCGGCGATTATCACTGATATCAAAGGCGAACTATGGGAGTTGACGAGTGGTTGGCGGCAAAATCATGCAAATAACAAGTGTTACAAACTAGATTTAGGTGATCCAAGTAGTGCGTGTTTTAACCCTCTAGATACGATTGCTATAGGGACTCAGCGTGAGATCGCTGATATACAAAATATAGCGAGTATGTTGGTTGATCCAGATGGTAAGGGTATGGATGGACGTGATGGTCATTGGCGTAAAGCCGCCCATGCTCTTATATCAGGACTGATCTGTTATGCGATTAATAAAATAAAAAGGAGTGATGGAAATCTTGCTGGACTGCCAGATGTAGCTGCTCTCATGACGCCATCTGATAGAGATTTTGAGGACGTAATTGAGGAGTTAGTAATTTATGATGATGATGAAGTTCATGACTCTATTATAGAGTTCATAAAATCATCAGGGCGTCAACACGCTGCTAGGCAAGGTGAGGAGGCGGCAAGCGTGCTGTCTACCGCGTCAAATTATCTTACTTTATATAAAGATCCGATAGCGGCAAAGATAGTTAGTAGATCTGATTTTGATGTGTCAGAACTTGTCAATGGTTCTACCCCGGCATCGCTGTATTTGACGATCAAGCCCTCTGATAAAACCAGGTTGATGCCAGCTATAAGGCTGATATTGACAGTGGTGATTAGGGGGTTGACGAGAGATCTTGATTTTGTCGATGGTAGAGCAGTTAGGGCTCACTCACGTCGGATGCTCTTAATGCTCGATGAGTTACCCGCTCTGGGTAAGCTCGATGTTCTAACCGATACAATTGCGTACATGTCTACCTATGGCCTTAAGGCCATGATTATTATCCAAGACTATAACCAGCTCTGGGATGTGTACGGCAAGAACGAAACCCTCACGGCTAACTGTCACGTTCGTACTGTATTCGCTCCAAATGTCGTAGAGACAGCCAAAGTGATATCGGCGATGGCTGGGACTACAACGAGGGTAAAGCGACAAAAGCACGGCAATACAAAAATGACATTGCTTGCACGTGAGGATGATACATATTCTGAGGTTGGACGGCCACTGTTGACGCCGGAGGAGGTCATGAGACTGAAATCTGCGGAGAAAAACGGAGATACAGTCATTAACGGTGGTGAGTTACTTGTCTTCGTATCCGGTAGTCACGTCATCAAAGGAACTCAACCGCTTTACTTTCATGATCAACATTTACAGGCGAGGGCTTCTTGTGAGAGTGCTGCATAGAACAGTAAGAATTATTACAGGAATAATCGGGATAATAACTGTTTTCATGACCGCGCTATCAATTTGGGGCGTCAGCGACGGCTATAGATTTAACACAACTAGTTCTGCGCCTGTCGGCATTTGGAAGATATCGGAGCGAAACCCTAGCGATGTCGGCGTCGGTCAGTATGTCTTGATATGTCCTCCAGTACATGATGTTCTCAGTAGTCTTATAAAGCAGGGAAGAATGTTCAAGGGGCACTGTGACAGTGGCACTGTCCCGTTTATCAAGACTGTTGCGGCACAGGGGAGTGGTAGGTTCCGAGTCGGCGATGATGGTGTTTATATAGACGATAGGCTTATCCCACAGACAGCCCCCTACCCGTGGGAAAATCTCAAGGCAGCGCCACCGGCTAACATTGATTCAGGGGAATTTGTAGCGATACAGACGATGCACGTAGGGTCTATTGACAGCCGGTATTTTGGCCCACTTAAAGTGGACAATGTTATCGGTGTAATTGAGCCGATATGGATATTCTAGCCACACCTGTAGCTGGGATAAAAAAAGATAGTGCATCGGTGTGGAAAGCGTCTTTTGTGGCGTGTGGTTTAATTGGGTTTGTGGCTTGTCAGTGGCATGAGTTGTACATTTTGGCTACCGTTGTGATAGTGCTTTGGGCAAAGGCTAGCACTAGAGTAGAAGCCTACTGTTACGTGTTGATTTACACGATATGTTCAACCTGGGTCGTTGTACCGGCAATAATAGATTATCTAAGCTGGGGATCGGGGCAAGCATTTATATTATGGGCCGCTGCCATGCCAGTGATAATACTGCCGTGGTACGGCTTGTACCGCAGCGATAATAAGTGCCTCGAATTGCGTCTATTGTCGTTGTTGGTGCTTACCTGGATTCCTCCGATTGGGTTAGTGCAATTCGCATCACCATTCGTCGGCACATCACTTTTGATGCCTGGCTTTGGATGGGTATCGGTAGCCGTTGGTGTCGTACTAGTGTCGTTGCTAATCCGTCTGTCCACGACGTACGGGTGGCAACTCCCCGCTTTGACATTGGCAGTAGTAATTGGCTTGAGTAGCTATATCAGTCAACCTCAACGTATCCCCGGATGGATAGCGGTGAATACGGCTGTAGAGGTGGGTGGGCTCAATCACACGATCTCAGGATCACTTAAAGCGCTCAGAGAAGTACGGGAGGTTAGCGAACGAGACAGGCCAGCGGTCGCCGTGCTCGGCGAGTCTACTGGTGGTTATAGTGTGAGTGCAGCAGAGATGATTCTTGGGCGCGTAACCGAGTCTACCGTGATTATAGCCGGTGGTCGGATCGATACCCAGCAGGCGGTATTCAAATGGACGAGCAATAGTAGCGAGATCGTTTACAGGCAACGTGTACGTCCAGTATTGCTAGGCCATATGGATGGGGAAAGGGAGGGTAATAGAACAACTATTATCGACGGGATAAAGGTTGCTCCACTTATATGCTACGAGGGCGCAGTCCCGTATCCATTGGCTAGTGCAATGGGACAAAAACCAAAAGCAATTGTTGTGATGGGCAATTTCAATTGGTCAAGAAACGCAAGGTATTTTGAGCGTGTCCTACGATCACATGTCTCGGCCTGGGGGCGAATATTTTCAGTGCCGACTATTGTTGCAGTTAACCGGAGATTAGCCAATGTCTGATATAGATACATTCGTTGATACATGCACCAACGGTGTTCATCCAGAGACAGTTATTGCAATCATTGAGTTTGTTACAGGGCGTGATCCGTATGTGATGACAATGTTAGCAGCAGACGGCAAACGAATAAGTGCGTCAACTGAAAACAGGCGCGAAGCGATAAGGAAAAGTATTGAATATATCGAGGCTGACATACCGATCAGCGTTGGACTGATGCAAGTCAGTGATAGATATTGGCTCGAATACGATGTAACTGTCATGGATATGTTAGAGCCATGCACGAATATAAGAGTAGGTACAACGATACTGAAACGCCAATATTTAGAAGCTGTAAACGATGTAGGGTTGAATAATCACGCGATGCGAATAGCGCTGTCGAGGTATTTCGAGAGCAATCAGTATGGAGACGGTGAGGTATTTACTACAAAGTTACTCGGTGGTGAAAAAACACGAAGAGTTGTTGATAAAAGTAGTTGGTCGGCAGAAATACGTGTTGAAGGATTTGGGAGTGGGGAATGAGTACTGAATATTATAAGAGCAAAAATAAGGAGGGAAAATTGGTGAATAAAATATTTCTACTAATTCTGTTAGGAGTATCAAGTATCAGTTTTAGCGCTGACACATGCTTTCCACCGGAAGTCGTAGCGGGGAAAACGCTCGAAGGAAAAAACGTTACGTTCAATGTATTAGAGGTGCATGGGTGTTGGATTAAAGCAATTGTATGTTCTCGTGGCAACTGTAAAGACAATGAAGCCTACTGGGTACATGCATCAGAAGTAGAGGTGTTTAAAGCAGAGGTTCTAGAATGAGTAGCGCTGCTGAGGGGTCGGGGGTAGTAGATGTCGAAACGGGTGTAGTGCTTTGGTTCGACTCTGCTAAAGGGTATGGGTTTGTCGAATCAGATAGCGGGGATTCGGCGTTTGTACATCATAGAAACATAAAAATGGATGGTTATAGAAATCTTTGTGAAGGAGATCGAGTGTCATTCTATATGATGCCATCAGCGAAAGGATGGAGTGCACAATCAGTTGAAGTGCTTGACGTTCCGTTAACACAATCGATAGATCTATTGGAGCAATAGCGAGCATGAATAAATATATAAATGGACTGGCTTCAGGATTAACGATGCTAGTGACAGTAAATGCAGTGGCGTACGATTTTGAGGTGGTTGGGGAGGTCGAGTACCCTGGCCCGATTATTAGAGTTGTTGAATGGGGAGAGGACAATAGAATTGGTGTTTGGGTTTATTTTGATGAAGGACTGGAATTGCACGATGAAAACGGAGTGGTCATTGCGCGATGCTCCACAATAATACCGGAAAATGATATTTTCGGTGAGTATGGGGGAGCCTCGGTGAGAATCGATGGTACGACGGTACAATACGCAGGTATCGATGGAACCAGTCTAGCGGGCTACTCGATCGATTGTTTAACGGGAGAGTTTGAAGTCATCGGTAGCTTTATTCCGACCTTCAATCAACCGGACGGTAATTATAGAATTGGCTATGGCGGTAGCGGTACACGTATCTATTATCCAGATGGCACTAACAGTTTTTTGAACAGTCTATCTGAGAGAATATTCTATTACTCAGGAAATGCTGATGGAACGCTACTAGCAGGCTATCAGTCTACGTCAAACGATTTCGTTCCGTATGCGAGTGATCGTGGACAGATAGGCACTACAAAAGGGTTAGCAGAAGTCCGTGAAACGCCTTTTGGTGATACGATAATTGTTGGCAGGCTATTCAATGAGACGACCGTAACCCAAGAGTATATTGTACCGGATGACAATATTAGAGAGGCAGTTGAACCGGGATTTATAATCGCTGATGCTAATCCCGATGGGTTTATATTCAATCGATTCGAGACTGGTGAGGGGCCATTCGGGGCAGATCTACTCGGTAATGATTGTTACATCATTGACGAAGTTGAAGAAATTGCGCAGTTGGCATCCACCACTCCGTCTCTAAGTGTGACGCCAGGTGATCCTGCGCCCGAAGGGACGGGCGGCGGTTTGACGTTAGTATACAATCAGTGGTGCCAATCCTTCGTTCGGCAAGATCAATCAATCTACGTAGCGGTAGGCGAGTCATGGATGAGCTCTAACAAAGTATTGAAGCTTAATCTTTTAGCGGAAGTGACAGAGATTGTAGCGGGATCTGGTACGTGCATAGATGTACCGCCTCTAGGTGATGGTTGGGGATGGGATGGAGAGGAAACGTGTCGGATACAGACAGATATTGACTCTGCATCACAAGTAATAGTGCAAGGCGACTGCTTTGATTCACCACCGTTGGGAGATGGCTGGGGATGGGATGGGTCCACGAGTTGTCGTCTGACATCATCGGATTCATCGGCTCAAATAGCCTTTTCGGGAGAATGTTTCGATGCGCCTCCGCTCAACGATGGAATGGGTTGGGATGGGGTAAATAGCTGCCAAATTGAAAAATCATTTACTACCGCTGAAGTGTTGGTTAATGGGAATTGCTACGACCTACCGCCTCTTTTGGACGGGTTTGGATGGAACGG
>JALZUP010000330.1 GCA_023301505.1 Robiginitomaculum sp. | reverse complement strand
CTCCCGTTTGGCGATGGCCCCGACCGCGCGGCAATCATCGCTCTAGGAAGCCAGTCTGCTTTGGCGGGCTATCAACACGCCGCTGAAAAATCTTGGCTGACAAATTTGTCTGCCGCTTTGATATTCATCATTGCAGGCATATGCCTTGCAACATTTTTACAGAACGTGCGCCTTTTATTCTTGGCCAGCATAGCTGTAAGTTTTTCAGTTGTGGGGCTTAATTTAGCTCTGATAAATCTGTGGGGCGCGCCCGGCTATCCTATAATGCAATTCACATGTTTTCTAATTGGAATCATTGTGACAACCGCTTTCAGATTGCGCCTATTTCAAATGTTTAGCGGCCTTCTTAAAGGTGACCTCAGCCCTGAAGAAGCTTGGGCATGGCGCGCTTATGAAGATAGCCAGTTCCCTGTTATTCTTCTCAATTCTGTAGGTAATGCTCGCCGTATGAACCCCGCTGCTCAGCAGATGAAAAGCTGGCTGGGTGATGATTTTGCTCAAAAATGCCAAGCCGATTTCAGGAAGGCGCAAAAATGATCTCTATCAAAGATGCGACAGGCGCAGAGCATAATTTTAGTCTGGAATGGCCAAATAGTGATGTCGGCATCATCGTGATGAGAGATGTGACAGCGACAGAACGTAAATTTATTGAATTAGAAGAACGCGCAGAGAGCTATGAGCAGGAAAAAAATATCGCGGAAACCGTCAGTCAACAAAAGAGTAATTTTCTCGCCAATATGAGCCATGAATTGCGCACGCCGTTAAATGCCATTAATGGGTTTTCCGATATTATAAACCGTGAGGTATTTGGCCCCGTAGGCGATCCGCGTTATAAAGAATTTGCAAGCAATATTCTATTTTCTGGTCAACATTTACTATCGCTGATTAATGATATTTTAGATTTATCAAAAATTGAAGCGGGCAAGATGGAACTCAATATTGAATCCATCGAGATCAATAAGCTAATCGCCCAAGCTCTGCAAATTGTAAATGTGCGCGCCGAGGACGCCAAGCTTAAGCTTATTTATGACGCGGTAGAGCTGCCTCAAATCAAAGCCGACTCACGGGCTATAAAACAAATTCTTCTCAACCTTTTAACAAATGCCATAAAGTTTACGCCAGAAGGCGGCGTGGTAAAGCTGATTGCCGAAGCTCATCCATCGCAATTAGTGCTGCGCGTTGCAGATAGCGGGATAGGGATTTCACAAGACGACATTAAACGTCTCGCCCAGCCCTTCCAGCAAGTTGGAGACAGCTCTGCCCAAAAATCAGAAGGCACAGGGCTTGGCCTGTCGCTGTCTAAATCTTTGGTGGAGTTACATGGCGGGCGCTTTACAGTCGAGAGTATGCTCGGAAAAGGAACCCGGGTGAGCTTCACCCTCCCTATGGAGCAGGCGCAGCAGCTAGAGCCGCCCGCACCCCAGCAAATAGACCCAAGCCATCCGCATGATGCGTCACAGATTCCCCCTCTCGCCCAAGCCTGTTAAAAACAGGCCTCATAAATATGTGATATTCCTAATTTCAGACAAACGGCTTGCCGTTACAAACTCTTCTGACGCATCAAACCGCGTAAGCTGACAAAGGCCGAGCGGCTTACATCGCTCAGAATAAGCCGCTCAATTTATTTAATGCGTAAAATATGAATATGCCTCAATGAATGTTAAGGCTTAATCATCAGACGACTATTTTTCTTATATAGAGACGTGCTAAGGGCGAAATGTTTATCAAATTTCAAATGAATGAGTTGGGAATTAGGAAGAGAGATGGCTGAGGATATTTTTATACCTAAAAGCTCATCAGATGAAGCCCTTGTCCATCAGCTTCATACGGTTACCTATGTGACCTCAGATAAAGTTAGCGTAGAACGTGCCTTCAAGCAGGGTTATGGCCTTCAAAGTTCCGGCTGGGTTATGTCTGATGCATCTAGCCAAAATCCAGTAAGAGACTATTTTGGTTTTGGGGATGGCCCCCTTGAATATTGCGTTTTTTATAAAGTTGGTACCGGGGCTAATATTCAAGTCCGTGTGTTTTACTATCCTGAGAATAGCGAGTTGATACGCCAAAACTATGATGGGCTGATCGTTGGCGGCGCTGCGATCAGTTTTCCGCACTCAGATCTACATGCGCATGAACAGAAGATGTTGGGATTAGGTTTTAACTCTACAAATGGTGTGAACGAAATGGATTTCAAAAGTCCAGCTGGAGACATTTATACCTCTGCGGAGATTGTTTTTTATGCACCGGATAATGTTTATTTACTCGGCATCAGACGCCCGGAAATATTTGTTCCTGTAGGCCCGACGGATCCACAGACAGGGGTCGCCGCTCCCGCTTATTCAGCGCGTTGTGTTGATAATGCCGATGACATCCTAGAGTTTTTAAAAAAGGTTATGGGGCATGAAGTAAGGCGTGATATTACATTCCCAATCGGGGATAGCTCTGCCATGTTACTGCCAAATGGTATTCAGGCGCGCTTTATACAAGCCTTCGCGCCCGGGTCATCCACGGGTTATATGGTTTTAATGGATTATGGAAAAGATAATAAACCCAATGCAGGGAGCTTAGGGACACCAAATCGAGGTATCACTATGTGGTCCTATCAGACGCATAATATAGATGCGGTCTTCGCGCGGGCTATAGAACATAATGTAAAGATTTTACATGCGCCCTCAAATCACTTCAGTCCTTTTTTAAACAGCAGAAAAACGCTTCTAATGGAGGATCCTGGCGGATTTATGATCGAAGTATTTCAGATTTAGCTAACGTCTTAAATTCGCCCAATCAAGGCCGCCCACTTCGTCAGTTTCGATAGGCCTGTGTCACTCAAAGAGCAAATGGTTGGTCAGTTAGAATGTACCCGTAATATTATAGCAGGCTTGAAACTTGCTCTTTTAGCTTTATCAAGCCCGCTTTATTCTCGCCTGATTTGACGATGACGCGCCCGCCAAAATAAAGCGCCCAAATAAGCTCAACTTTATCTTCTGCGCGGGTTCCGTTTAAAGCCTGAGCAATGCCCATTTTCATACGCTGCATGCTCTCCCGCACAACGGCTTCTGTTTGCTTATTAGAAGGAGCTTGATCTACGGCAGCGTTACATAAAAGGCAGCCCCACCGCCCTCTTTTCGTTTCAGCGGCATCGACCAAAATTTGCATCAAAGCCTCAATGCGTTCTGCGCCAGTGAGGGCCTCATTGGATAATAGGCGCACGCCGTCACTTACATTGATTTTATTATAATGCCCTAGGGCTTCAATATAGAGCGACCTCTTATTACCAAAGGCGGCGTAAAGACTGCCCTTTTTAAGACCCGTCGCGTCCATAATGTCGGCGTAAGATGTCCCTTCATAACCATATTCCCAAAACACATCGCGCAAAGCCGTTAAAACTGTATCACTATCGAATTCTCGATGACGCGCCATTTTCAACCCTCGCTAAATTTGAATGAGCTTTAATATGCTTATAAATAAACAACCTTATAGCTACAGGCGCAACAGCTATAGTGCCATTGCACCTGAAATTATCCAATTTTACGTAAGGTCAACTTTACGTAAGGTTAGCAACGCCGAGCGGAACAGAAAACTGCTCACACCAGATGTAAACTTGTGAAAATTGTCCCGGGGTAAAACCAGCCGGCAGTTGATAGATTTGAGCGCCTGATTTGTTTTGCAAAGTTCCAATTTTATTAGCCGCCAGATAAGTTTCATTATTGCCTATCGCGACAATTGGATCAGGCGCCCCGTCCAAAGAGAAATTAGGTGCAAAGCGGAGCTGATACCCTGTCGTGGTTTGCTCTAGCGACACCTGCCCTGTTGTAATGTGGTCAGAGCGGCCCGAAAAACTTCCCTGTGACAGCGCTGCAGCATCAGTGACCACGCTGCTTGCAACGGCGCCAGAATTTTGTGCGCCGCCGCCATATTGTTGCGCGGCATTACAGGCACTCATTGTCAGCGTAATAAGCGCGGCCCCAAGAAACATTGTAAATCTATTTTTGTTTAACATTATATCAGTCCTTCATTGTTGATCATTCGGTCAAATAGCACCTAGAGAGAAAAGGCATTTCCGCCATTCGTTGAGAGATGTAATAATTGTTTACCAATCAGTCAAGAATTTACTTATCACGAAACCGTGAGTGCATTAATCAGCGCTAAAAGGCCTTTGAAATTCAAATATCAAAATGAACCTATCAGGCAGATATTGAGAGCTAGCGAAAGAGAAACCTTGGCAAATCTTCATGAAATTATTGTTGTAAAGAGAAAAATTCTCCAATACCCATTTTATAAATAGGTGGCTTTAGAGCCCCTCTTCATCAGCTTTCGGTTCAAATTTATGCCAAAAGCAGCTGCGCGAGAGGGCTCTTCGCCGCGCCATTTAGTTAATTTAATCCATAGCCTGTTCAAAAAC
>JALZUP010000329.1 GCA_023301505.1 Robiginitomaculum sp. | reverse complement strand
AAAACCGCGTATCAAATGTGGGGCTTGCCAACACCGGCAGCTAGTTCCACTCTCTGACCAAGCGATTTATGATCATTTGTCCGGTGCGAAAACCCTTGGCGTCTATCCATTGCTATCTGACAACAGCTGTCATTTTTTAGCGGTTGATTTTGATAAATCGAGTTGGCAAGAGGATGTTTTGGGTTTCGTGGCGTCTTGCAGAAAATTTAGTGTTGAGGCTTCTATTGAGGTGTCACGCTCTGGCAACGGAGCCCATGTGTGGATATTTTTTGACCGTGCCGTTTTGGCCAGAGAGGCAAGGCAGCTTGGTACTGCTTTGATTAGCTATACCTGCAATAGCCACCAGCAGCTGGATCTTGCGTCTTATGACCGAATGTTTCCAAATCAGGATTTTTTACCCAAGGGTGGATTTGGTAATTTGATTGCATTGCCATTGCAGAAAGCAGCGCGTGAAAAGGGCTTTTCTGTTTTCGTTGATGATGAGCTACAGCCTATCGACGATCAGTGGGGTTATCTGGCATCACTTCCGGTTAATGCAGGTAACACCCTTGACGCCGTTGTGTTGATGGCATCAGGGGTAAGCCATCCACTTGATGTTTCTTTTATTGATCAAGAAGACCGAAAAGAGCCATGGAGCAAGCTGGCGAGAATCGAAGCCGAGTCTCTGGACGATTTGCCATCATCACTAAATATAACGGTTTCCGATAGAATCTACGTTGGGAAGGAAGATCTGCCTCAGCCTTTACTAAATAGGATAATTCGCTTAGCAGCTTTTCAAAATCCGGAATTTTATAAGGCACAGGCGATGCGTTTCTCGGTGTGGAACAAACCTCGCGTTATAGCATGTGCTGAGAATTTTCCTTTCCATATCGCGATTCCGCGCGGTTGTCTTGAGCCTTTGCTGGCGCTGATGAAAGCGCATAACATTGTCGTGAGGCAAGACGATAAACGTTATGCAGGAAAGACTGTTGGTTTGGCTTTCACTGGAAAATTGCGCTCGGACCAGGAAATCGCAGTGAAGGAAATGCTGCGACACGATTGTGGGATTCTCTGTGCGCCCACAGCTTTCGGAAAAACAGTGGTTGCCGCAGCAATTCTGGCCCGTCGAGGAGTAAATACCTTAATTCTGGTGCACCGCTCTGAATTACTCGATCAGTGGTTGGAGCGTTTGCAAGCATTTCTCAGTGTTGAAAAGGGAGATTTGGGTCAGTTGGGTGGAGGTAAAAAGCAGACTACAGGTGTTGTTGATATTGCGCTGGTGCAATCCCTCTCTCGAAAGGGCGTGGTGAAAGAGTTAGTGCAGGATTATGGGCACGTCATTATCGATGAATGTCATCACGTCGGTGCTTCTTCAATTGAGTCGATTCTGCGAACAGTGAAAGCGAAGTATGTAATTGGTCTCACAGCAACGCCTGTCAGGCGTGATGGCCAGCAGCCGATAATTTTTATGCAGTGTGGGCCCATCCGTCATACGGCTACTCGATCTCCTCAACATGAGTTACAAATGACGGTGGAACCCAACTACCTAGAGGTGCCGTTAGCAATAGAAGAAGGAGAGGGCATTCAGCAGGTATTTGGGCGCATTGTAAACGATCAGATGCGGAATCAGGCAATCGCGTCCGTTTGTCTGAAGGCTTGGAGGTCGGGTGGCAAGGTGCTTGTGTTGACTGAGCGAACAGATCACTTGCAACAACTTTTGCCGTTACTTTCTGGTGAGGTAGCGCCCTATGTATTACACGGAAAAATACCGAAGAAGGAGCGCGCAGAGACGCTAACAGCCCTTAATCAATTAGACGCAGATAAACCCCGACTGTTATTGGCTACCGGTAAATTGATCGGTGAAGGGTTTGATCATTCCGCGCTCGATACATTGGTATTGGCCATGCCGATTTCGTGGAAGGGAACATTGCAGCAATATGTAGGGCGGCTGCATCGAGTCCATCAAGACAAGGTGGCGGTTAAGGTAATCGATTTTGTTGATCTGGGTCGCCCGGCATTGGTGAGAATGTGGGAACGTCGGCAAAGAGGCTATCGTGCATTGGGTTATGTCATTGATCAATCGGCCAGCAGCTAGTGTCATTACCACAACTTTATTAGGCTAGACCTTGCCTGGAAAAATAAAATTATACATAACAATCAGTATGTTGCATTCATGATTTTGACTGTCGCCCAGGATTCTGATTGCTCTGTGCAAGGGTATGAGCTAGGGGTACAATGTGCGTACATCTTGGATTCGGTCAGTTTCCTATCCCAATAGCCGTTTCTTGTAAGAATTGCTGTAGAGCCTATTTACCCGCTGGAAGGTTATGTCTGAACCTATAGATATTTGGTCGTTTCATAAAAATTTTGATTTTGATCGTCCGCTCGCGCCTGATGATGAAATGTTGGTTGATCTCACAGAGGCACGCGGCAGTTTCACTCGGGCAAAATTGTTGCGTCAGCTGGGTGTTGATTCCGAAAGTAAAACCTTCCGGGGAGATCCGCACCGGTCTCAATATCTACTGTTTGGTGGGCACCGTGGCTGCGGAAAAAGTACCGAGCTTCGAGCGATCGCGGAAGAGCTTCACAGCAGTGAAGCTTATTTTGTAGTTTTCATTGACGCCGTTACTAAGCTTGATGTGAATAACCTGCGGTATTCTGATATCGCACTTGCGCAAGCCGAGGCATTAATTGATGGCTTAAAGGAACTGAAGATCAACGGCGGTGAAATATACCTTGAGCGGCTTGAGTCTTGGTTCGATCAAAGAGTAAAAAAGATAGAACGAAGCACTTCTCTAAGTCTTGAAGTAAAAACTGGCGCCGAGGCAAAAGCAGGCTTACCGTTGCTAGGTAAATTGTTTGCCTCTTTTACGTCTGCGATCAAAAGTAATTCAAGCTACAAGGATGAAATCAGGCGTGAGGTCCGTGATTCATTTTCTGAATTTGCAGAAGCTTTTAACCAACTTCTGGAATTTGCACGTAGCGAGATTAAAAAATCAAACGCAGGAAAATCACTGGTATTTGTAATCGATGGAACAGACCGGTTAAGTAGTGACGATGCGCAAGCCTTTTTTCTGCAAGACATTCATCAGTTGCAGTTAATAAAGGCGAATTATATTTATTGTGCACCGATACAGGTTTTACTGGAAAGTGGTCAGCTTCATCATAACTATGATTCGGTCTTCAAATTGCCGATGGTGAAGTTAGCAGAGAAAGGCAGTACAGAACGCAATGAAATAGCCTGGACAGCACTTAGAAAATTGGTCGAAAAACGTCTGCCACTTGAAGCGCTATCCAGTGTATCCGTTCTTGATAAACTAATTGGTGCATCAGGAGGCCACCCCAGAGACCTTCTGCGATTGTTTAATCTGTGTTTCCAGGAGACAGACTCTGCACCCATCACTGATGAGATAGCAGACACAGCTATCAAGCGTTTGGCGAATGATTACAGCAGGTTGCTTGGAAAGGAAGACTATAAGTTTTTGTGTGAAACTGACAAAGCCGAAGACTCAGATACTGTTGTAAGTGAGCAATCAAGGCGGCTGCTTTATGATCTGTGTCTGCTGGAATATAACGAATACTGGTGGCAAAGCCATCCGGCCGTACGAACGCTCCCCGGATATTTAAAAGCACAGGCATGACTACTGAGCGAATTGCTGAAGACCTGAAAGACTACCATACAAGCGACTTTTTACGCCTACAACGTTTGCTGCAAAATCATC
>JALZUP010000328.1 GCA_023301505.1 Robiginitomaculum sp. | reverse complement strand
TGCAGAATCCTAGTGCTTATAGAACACTGGTGTCACAAGAATGATAAAGCCACTTAACCGGTAATGCGTATAACCGCACGATGCTCTTCGTTTCTACGTTTGCTATGAATTCTAACGCCACCATTAGTCGCAATTTATGCGATGGCCTAATTGCCGTATAATGGGAGCCTGCGACCATGGCAATTTGGACAACGCGTAAATTGTCGGGTGCAGCTGCTTGTTAAGTTCATTTTGCTTTTTCATATAGCTCATCTATATCTAGGTTCTTATACTCATCCATAGCAAGCATGGCTGCCTTTTCTTCTCTTTTCTGCACTATCTCACATAGAAGTTCGCACAATTCAACGAACTTCCCTAACTCTTCTTTTGAAATCTTGTTGGTTGCAGCAAAGACCCTATCTATTCGGCTAATTTCCTTTTTCTCATCAGGACTATGAAGCACAATAGCAACCTTGGAAGACTCCATATGATTTTTATGAGAATGAGCAATATAATCGTTTCTTATATCAGTTATACCTTGATGATAGCTCACCCACTCTTGCCCCAATGGATCTATGTCTTTTTTATCTAATTTAGTACGCCCATCAGTTCTCGAAAAACACCTTCTGTAACGGACTACCGCAGACATCCATAAGGCCTCTTCTACGTCATGGTCATCATATTTTTCGATCAACTTCACCAGTTGCATCGAGTGCCAGAGATCATATCTGATACCGGAGTAATCAGAGAATCTTTTCGCATGTTTCGAATCTATAAAGAAGTGAGGGCATATTTTGCCGTCATCTCGCCTAACTACGAGCTCGTCTAACTTCCCTTCGACAGTCTCTATTTTCACCTATGTTCCTCATAGCCCATGTCACTTTTATACTTAACGCCAAGCTCAATCGCAATTTATGCGGTGGCACAATTGCGGTACAGTGGAGCGACAGCGACACCGCAATTTTGACACCGCGTAAATTGTCGATTGCAGCTTCTTGTTAACCTTTTTCGCCCAGGTAATTGGAGAAATTTACCGATTTATCCAAATTAAAAGGTTGCCGGCCAGTCTTTAGGTGCTATTATTGCACATAATTACCAAAAATAGACCCCTAAGAGGGCACATGGCATGTTAGTAGAATTTACCGTTAAAAACTACCGATCAATTAAAGACGAATTGGTCTTCAGCATGGCTAAAGCTAAAGGCGGTGAGCTGGAATCCACAAATAGCTTTGAACCAGAAGCGCCAGGAACCATTCCGCTACTTAAATCAGCAGCTATCTACGGTCCGAATGCAGCGGGTAAATCAAACGTCATTCGTGCAATGATGGAAATGGAATCAATTGTTTGTAAATCAGCAACATCCAATCAAGAGGGTGACAAAATTCCCGTTACGCCGTTTCTCTTTGATGAAACATCCGCCTCAAAGCCGACAGAACTAGAAATGGTCTTTGTAAGTGACGGCATCAGATTCCAATTTGGATTTTCCGCAACGAATACACGAGTTATAGAGGAATGGCTTATTGCCTTTCCCAAAGGTAGAGCGCAACGATGGTATTCAAGAGCATTTAATGAAAAGAAGCAGACATACGAGTATAAATTTAGTGATTTCCTAATGGGACAGAAATCAGTGTGGCGAGACGCGACACGATCAAACGCTCTATTTCTATCTACAGCAGTCCAGTTAAACAGCGAACAACTCCGACCTGTTTTTAATTGGTTCAGAGATACGCTACGACCCGCACACGTTGGAGGTTGGTGGCCATCGTTTACGGCGTCACTATGTGAGCAGGAAGATTCAAAGAGCAAGGTACTTGAATTTCTCAAAGCGGCAGATGTAGATATCCATGACATCAAATTGGACAAAGAAAAGTTTGATCCCGACATCCTACCCGATGATCTGCCGAATAATACTAAGAAAAGGCTTATTAAAGAAATGAAAGGTACAGATATTGTAAATATCATGACTATCCACAAGTCTGCTAGTGGAAAGTTAGTACCGCTAGATTTTGACGCAGAATCTGATGGAACTAAAAAGTTTTTTTCATTTGCCGGTCCTTGGCTGGATAGCCTAAGCAAAGGCTACGTTTTAGTGATTGACGAGCTGCACGACAACCTGCACCCAACAATGGTTAAATACCTAGTCGGATTGTTCCACAATAGCAAAACAAATCCTAAAAATGCACAACTTATTTTCACTACCCATGAAACGTCTATCTTAAGCCAGGATATATTCAGGCGAGATCAAATTTGGTTTTGCGAGAAATTAAAGCAGAAGGAAACATCTTTATATCCTCTCACTGATTTCAGCCCAAGAAAAGATCGAGAAAATATTGAACAAGGATATTTATCTGGTCGTTATGGCGCACTTCCTTACATCCGCCCTTTTGAATTAGACGCGTTGATCTAAATGGGCTCGGATGATCTCTTTCACAAACGAAAAGCAAAAGTTGCCGAGACCTTAAGTAGAAGGAAAGCAAAAAGAGCGTCGTATGAAAAAATCTTGATAGTCTGCGAAGGTGAAAAAACAGAACCTCTTTACTTCACCGATCTAGTACAAGACAAAAAATTAAATTCAGCTAATGTTGAAATTGATGGATCTTGTGGCTCTAGCCCCAAAAGCGTATTCGAACGCGCATTGGCACTATGGGAAAATGAAAACCGCAAAGGCGACCCTTTTGACAAAGTATTCTGTGTAATTGATAGAGACAATCACGACTCTTACGAGGAAACAGTTGCAAGGATTGCCCGACAAGAACCCGAAGGCACTTTCTTTTCCGCAACTTCAGTCCCCTGTTTTGAGTATTGGCTCTTATTACACTTTGAGTACACAACCAAACCGTATTCCGCGACCCAATCATCCACCAGCGCTGAGGAGGTGATCAAAGATCTTCGTCGGTATATGCCTGACTATAACAAAGGCGATACACAAATTTACACCAATCTAAGAGCTCAACTTGACTTTGCTAAGGCAAATGCGGAACGGTCTCTCGAGCAAGCTGCATCAGCACACACGGACAACCCTACAACTAATGTATTCAATTTAATCGACGTACTGCTGCAACTAAAGGAGTAACTATTTTAGGTTAACGCCCAGTTCACTCGCAGTGTACGCGCTGTGAAAATTGCCATAAAATGACGCGCAGCGGGATGGCAATTTTCGCAGCGGGTACGCTGTCGAGTGCAACTGATTGTTATGCGGTCCGGGACTATAGGGCATCTGCATTAAACAACACTGTTGCGTAAAACTATATTTGCAGGACAGAACATATCTACCATTTCCCTTCTACCCATTTTGAGCAAGTGTCATGCTCGAACATTTTTCTGCCGCCATACACAGATACGTGGCTACTACAATACCCCCAATCCGAATCTGTTTGCCTGTATTTCTTACAACACCCGCACTGCTCTTCGTGAAAGTGGTCTTTATTCTCATTTATATTAATAGATGCATCACAACGATCACACCAGAATACAGTTAAGTGGGCCGGACTTTCTTCTTGCAGCTGC
>JALZUP010000327.1 GCA_023301505.1 Robiginitomaculum sp. | reverse complement strand
GGGTTTTGCGCCGCTTGACGATAGGCAGAAAATTGCGCGCCGCCAAAAGGCTTTCCAAACACTTTTGCTCTGACCCAGAAAAAGCCAAAGGCCGCCACGCCCAAAAAGAGGATCGTTAGTAAAAGGACAAGTGCAGCCGATGCGGTGAAAATCAGAAAACCGATACCAATAAAGGCGCTGAAAACCAGCAGGCTGAGCCGCCCCATTGATTGCAACATGCCAGAAAAGCCGCCAGAAAACCCTGTTGTGCCATTAGCGCCTGAAGCGTGAGATGAGTTATTTATACGTGAATAAGTCATAGGTCTAATGTCTTCACTTCGAGGCCAATCGTCAAGACCTAACCCTCTAAATTTATTGTAATGCACATTTTGCCACATTTGACGCGAATTTTAAGGCGTGAAATCTAGGCGGCGGGTGCTCGCGTCATCTTTTCTCTGGCGTAAAATCTCTTCATAAGCGCAGTTGACCATAGCCATCTTATGATTGGCCAGCTTTTGCATGTGCTCAGGCAAACCACGGGCCATTAGGCGGTCAGGATGATTGGCCGCCGCCATACGGCGATAGGCACGGCGCAAATCATCATCGGAAATATCTTCATCCACCCCTAAAATCAGATAAGGATCATCGGCAGCGCGCCCCAAATGAGCCGCTTTGAGGCGTGAGAACTCACGATCTGAAAATCCGAATATGTTCGATACTGTCTGCAAAAACTCCATTTCTTCATCGCTAACAACACCGTCCGCGAGAGCAATATGAAACAAACCATCCATAACATCTTCAAGAGCGGCGGGTTTAGCCCGAAATTTACGCGCAATTATCGCGGCATAGGCCTCATATCCCAAAGTGGTTTGCCGCGCCAAATCAAAGAAACGCGCAAAATCAGCTTCGGCATTTTTGGGCATCTGAAAAACATGTTTAAACGCATTAATTTCATCTCGCGTCACCACACCATCCGCCTTGGCTAGTTTCGCGCCCAGCGCGATCAAGGCCGCCGCAAAGCGTGCATCATTAATGCGCCCCGGCAGACCATCTAAATCAGGACGTTCGGCAGGGCCAAATAATCCCGCAGCCGCGCTAAATATTTGCGTCCAAAAACTCATGCAGCAGTCCTGCGATAATTATGCCATTTGTGCAATGCGTGATAATGCGTGATGTTGTAATGTGTGATGTTGTACTGTGTAATCATTATAATGGCTGCAATTCCCTAGCAAGATATCCATTTAGCTAACATCAATAAGTGACAGGACGCGGATTTTATAGCATTCTGATTCTTTATCAGGATTGGATATATGCTCACTCACCTTTTAATCATGCGGCATGCAAAATCGTCATGGAAAGATCCAGATTTTCCGGACCATCAAAGGCCGCTAAATTCGCGCGGCAGAAAAGCAGCCAGCGCTATGGGAGACGCCCTTTACAAGCGCGGCTTTGCGCCTGATTTAATTTGGTCATCTGACGCCCAGCGCACCCGCGAAACAGCCCTAGGGTTAGTGCGCGCCATACCCGGGCCGCAAACCATTATGTACGGCCCAGAATTTTACCACGCCAGCGCCAGCGACATTTTACTCACATGCCAAGATAATGGTCAGCCTAATGTCTCAAGGCTTATGCTTTTAGTCCATAATCCAGGCTGCGCGGCACTGTTTGAGCATTTTTCAGGACAGTTTGATTCCTTCCCGACGGCAACTTGCGCTATTTTTGAAAAAAAGACCCCGCCCGCCCCTCAGTCAGATCAGCCTTCCAGTTCAGACCAGCCTCTAGAGCTCGATAGCTGGCTCTTAGCTGACCATTGGAAGCTCGCCGATTTGATTCATCCACGTAGCCTGAGCAGCTAAGTTAGTCATGCCTAAAGGCCGCTCATCTAAAAGAAATTCGGGCTTCAAAACGACTGATCCCAAAACGGCTATAACAGGCAAAACAATCATAACAACATATATGCGGCTTTTATATGCCGTCGCCTTTTACCCCGTCATGATTGGCCTGCTCATCTGGGTGAATGTGAAGGGCTTTCACTGGGGATATTCCCTTTTGATTGTCGCTATAATTCTTAGTCTTGATCCGCTCTGGCGTATTATTTTCACCAATATTTTGAAATGGCTAGGTCGTAAAAACTGAACCGTAAAATTGGGCCACTAAGACTAAGCAAATAGCGCAAGATAAATCTGTTAATTAAAAATAAAGTATATTTACAACTTATGGTTTGCATCAGTGCAACCTATGGTGTAATGATTGATTCGTGAGGTTTCCATCCCAAACCTTGCATCCGCAACTCGATCCCACGCCCTGGGTTGCATCGGTGGTCTGGTCATTGTGCTTCTTAATCCCATTAAAGCCCAGTGATCAGCCACCCAATCACCTACAGCTCACAACCCTACCCTAATCAGGCCTTCTATTAAAAAAGCGCGCGCTAGCATATATCACTGGCATATAAAAAGGCGACCCGCTGGCAGGCCGCCTTATATTTTTCATGATTTGATAAGCTGTTTATCCCCACTTACCCTTAAGTGATAGTAGCGTATCATGGTCTCTGAGACCCCAAAGTAGCCACATTGCCATAAGAGCCGGCCATGAGGTGAACCAGACTGTGCGGAAGCCTTCAAAAAATGGGAGGCTAAGTTTGATCACAAGCAATAGCCCCGTCAAATGGACAAGAAAAACAAGTAAATAGGTAATCTTCTTTTTAAAGCCAATCAGCATTAAAATATAAAGCGCTAACAATATATATCCTAGAATATCATGCGGGATCGCGCTAATAGGTAGGCCGCTTGAGCTTTCATACCATCGCGTGACAAATGCCGGCTCGCCTCCGTTCCGTATCCGTGCCAAGGCCCAAAGCGACATCATCCAAGCAATGAATATGCGTGTGATTAATAGTGAAACTTTCAAAACTTTTGAATCGGCCATAATAACTCCCCTTATTTATTGTCGACCATAGGCCTATAGCCCATTAATTCCTAACGGTACAGTGTTCACAAAGCTGTGAGGCGTTTTATGCCACCTCTCCATTGAGGCGGCCTTTAGCTTTATCCGCGCCCAAAATTATAAGAACCTGATCCATAGCTGGCCCGCGCGCGCGGCCCGTCAGTGCAAGGCGCAAAGGCATGAAGAGTGTTTTGCCCTTACGGCCTGTTTCGCTTTTAAGCTGGCCCGTCCATTCACTCCATGTTTGATCTGTCAGCACATCTGGCAGGCTGGCAGCGGCGGCCGCGCAAAACTGTGCATCCTCTTGGCTGATTTGCCCCGCCATAGGCGCGCTTAGCATTGTTGTCCAACTCGCCACATCATCAAACTTTTCCAGATTAGCCCTAAGAAGGTCCCACACCTTTTCTCCCTGATCTGCTCCTAATTCGCGTAGGCGCAATTGCGCATCAACATAACTCATGCTGTGCAACAATTTCGCGTTCAGATTATCCAGCTCTTTTTCATCAAAGCGGGCCGGCGCGCGGCCAATCTTTTCAAAGGCAAATTCGCGTTTGAGCGCGTCAATATCTTGGCGTGGCTCCACAGGGTCGGATGTACCAATTTTAGCCAGCAGACTATTAATCGCCATAGGCTCTATGCCCTGCTCGCGCAGTTCATCCATAGAGAGTGAACCAAGCCGTTTAGACAGGCTCTTACCATCTGCGCCCACTAAGAGCGGCGTATGAGCAAAGACAGGCAGAGCGCCCTCCTTATAGCCATTGAGCAAGGCTTGAAAAACTTCAATCTGAGCGCCGCTATTGGTGACATGGTCTTCGCCGCGAATAATATGAGTGATATTATAATCAATATCGTCAACTACGCTGGGTAAGGTGTAAAGGTAGCTGCCATCAGCACGAATTAGAACGGGATCAGACAAAGAGGCCGTCTCAATCTTTTGCTCTCCGCGCACCAGATCAATCCAGCTAACGGGCTGCCCTGAGAGCTTAAAGCGCCAATGAGGCGAACGCCCCTCAGCTTCATAGGCAGCAATCTGCTCTGCGCTTAGCTCTAATGCGGCGCGGTTATAAACGGGCGGTTTGCTTTGGGCGCGTTGGAGCTTGCGTTGCCGATCAAGTTCTTCACTGGTCTCATAGCAAGGATATAGCAGCCCTTGTTCTTTGAGCTTTTGCGCCGCCTCATCATATTTTTC
Organism: Robiginitomaculum sp.; assembly: GCA_023301505.1. Classification (GTDB taxonomy): domain Bacteria; phylum Pseudomonadota; class Alphaproteobacteria; order Caulobacterales; family Maricaulaceae; genus Robiginitomaculum. The sequence goes on along the minus strand of JALZUP010000327.1, from coordinate 14,484 downwards.
AATTCGGTCAAGCTGGTTAAATGTGCTGTCCCAATTCAGGCCCAGCCATTTAAGGTCAACTTTAAGCCCGTCCTCATAATCTTTGGTAGAGCGCGCCGTGTCCGTATCATCAATGCGCAAGATCATTGTCCCATCCGCCTCGCGCGCAAAGAGATAATTCATAAGCGCCGTGCGCACATTGCCCACATGGAGCTTGCCTGTTGGCGAAGGCGCAAAACGAACAGTAGGAACAGCAGATGGCATAAATAACTCTTATAATATTAGGCGTATAGTGTCGCTCAGATTGGGTTTCAAATTAGCCTTCAGATTAACCTTCTGGCACAGCATCGCGATATTTATTTGTAATCGGATAACGGCGATCACGTCCGAAATTCTTGGTTCCTATCTTCACGCCCGGAGGCGCTTGGCGGCGTTTATACTCATTGATATAAAGCAAATGCTGTATACGCTTGACTGTAGCAGGCTTATGCCCGCGCGAAATTAAATCTTCAACCGCTAATTCCTGCTCGACCAGCCCGAATAAAATATCATCAAGCACATCATATTCAGGCAGGCTATCACTGTCTTTTTGATCAGGGCGCAGCTCCGCACTTGGCGGCTTGTCGATAATGTTTTGCGGGCATGGCTTATCAGAGCCCAGCAAATCTGCGGGCCTGTGTTTATTGCGCCAGTCAATCAATTTGAACACTTCGGTTTTATAGACATCTTTGAGCGGATTATACCCGCCGCACATATCGCCATATAGCGTGGCATATCCCACCGCCATTTCCGATTTATTGCCCGTCGTCACCAACATAGGCCCAAATTTATTGGACAAAGCCATCAGCGTGACGGCCCGTGTGCGCGACTGTAAATTCTCTTCCGCCGTATTTGGCTCTAGGCCTTCAAATTGAGGCGCGAGCATCGATGTAAAACCGTCAACGGCGGCTTCTATCGGGATAATGTCATATTTACAGCCCAGCGCATCGGCGCAATCTTTGGCATCTGTCAAACTCTCTGGCGAGGTATAATCATAGGGCATCATCACGCACCACACGCGATCAGGGCCAAGCGCGTCCACGGCTATCGCGGCCGCCATAGCGCTGTCCACCCCGCCCGACAAACCGAGAATGACCTGTGTAAAGCCGTTCTTATTCACATAATCGCCCAGCCCAAGGCACATGCCGCGCCAATCCGCTTCATAGCCTGAGAGCTGTGGGTGCAGATCGCCTTCACTGCCTATCCATAGGCCATCCGTCTTGCTCCAAAGCGTTGTGCCATAATCCTCGACAAAGCTTTTAAGTGTTTGGACCAGAGCGCCATTCGCCTGCATGGCAAAGCTACTGCCATCAAAGACTAGCTCATCTTGGCCGCCCACTTGATTGACATAAATTAGCGGCAAATCAGCGGCGTCAACGCGCCCGCCAACCTCCTCTTGACGTTCAGAGAGCGCGGTGCGGCGCCATGGCGACCCATTTGGCGAGATGAGCAGCTCTGCTCCTGCGGCTTTAAGCGCGGCGGCAACACCAGGCTGCCATAAATCCTCACAGATCGGCAGGCCAATTTTTACGCCCTTAAACTCAATTGGCAGAGGCAGAGGCCCGCTTGTGAAGACGCGATATTCGTCAAAGACGCCATAATTTGGCAAATGATGCTTATAGCGCGCATCTGTAATTTTGCCCTCCTGCATGAAAAGCGCTGCGCTATAGAGCTTACCCTCATCCAGCCATGGCGTTGAAAAGACCACAGCAGGGCCATCTTTTGTCATGGCCGCAAAATCTTCGGCCAGCTTACGGCAATCTTCAATTGCAGCGGGCTTTAGCACCAAATCTTCAGGCGGATAGCCAATGATGAATAGCTCAGGCAAAACTAAAATATCTGCCTTGTCACGGCGCGCGCGCGCATAAGCCTTACGCGCTTTTTCCATATTGCCAACAAGGTCGCCAACAATGGGGTTAAGCTGGGCCGAGGCTATTTTTAAAGAGGAGGTTTTAAGAGTCGCTGTCATAGCATGGGTTTAACCGCGTGGCTTTCGAGCGGCAAGCGAATAAACAGCCTCATATCATATGAAACTTTATGGCAAATCCAGAGGTGATTCTTCAGGCAATGCTTCGGAGAAATCTTGTGAAAAATCAGCGTAATGACGCACCAGACTTTGCATCATATCAACGGTCTCGCTTTTATAGGTTAGGCCAGAGCGGGTTTGTCCCTCAAAATCAATATTGCCTGATGTTTTGACAATGACCATATTCGCCGCCCTATTGACATAGACCATCTGTCCATAAATGCCATTGGCGAAAAATTCGCCTTCCCTTTCAGCCGTGCTCTCACCCGCTATTTTTGAGTTTGGATAGCGCATAGGATTACGCGGGATCCACCAATGCATTGCATAATCTTGGGCAATGCCTTCAACATCAGGCGGCGCGCTTTTGCGCGTGGACTCAGCTACCCATTTCTGCGGTATAATTTGCGCGCCCATAGAGCGCCCGCCATCTCGAAATAACGCCCCAAAGCGCGCATAATCACGGCTCGTCACATTCAGCCCGCCTAGAACAAAAGCCACCCCCTTTCCATCGGTTAAAAAGATAGCATCATTGGCGGGCCCAATTTTTGACCATAGGCGCGTTTCAAGCAGCTCATGCACAGACATCCCCGACGCGGCGCGCAGCACCATGCCTAAAACATGGGTGTCCACTGAAACATAATATTTCCCTGTTCCGGGCGGGCGGGCTTGCTGTGTCAGGCTGGCTGCAAAATCATCCATTGATCCGCCCAGCGCCACAACACGGCCCATACGGTTTATATCACTATTAAAGTCCAAATAATCTTCATCAAAGCGCACCCCGCTTGCCATATGCAGCACATTTAAAATGCTCGCATCCGCATAGGCACTATCGGCCAGCTTAGGGACATAATCTGTGACTTTATCATCTAGGCTCTTAATCTCGTCGCGCTCTAGCGCCAGTCCGATAAGCGCAGAGACAAAGCTTTTGGAAACCGACCATGACACCCGCTTATCATCGGCCTGCGTGCCCAGATAATATCCTTCATGCAGAATATCATTCCCCTTAATGACAAGAAGCGATGTCGTCCTCGTCTCATCTAAAAAGCTCTGCAGATCACGGCTTTGCCCCTCAATCATAATGGTTTGCGGTAAGGGCTGTGGCTGCTCATCCCAAATATGAACTTTAGCCGAGGCCGATGTAGCTATGGTGCGCGTCAAAAATGACTCATCCATATGAGAAAAATTATGAACAATCTTATCTGCGTCAAACAGGCTTAGGCTACTGCGAAGCCGCTGCAACTGACTCCAATTAAGCGCGATGAGGATTATGCCGCCCAATATCAGCGCCGCAAATATTCGCATCACCCATTTCATCATCGCGCCCATTTCATGATCACTATTACGCCTCGCATATAATATATTTCATCTAATCATAGCCCCACATAAGCAATTTCGCAAAGCGATTAGACTTTGCGCCAAAGACGCCTTGCTATAGACTTCTCTCTAAAAGGAGGCCTTGCTATAGGCCTCTGTCTAAATGAAGGGGATTATATGACACGCCACCTCATATTGGCCTTAGCTGTCGGAGCCGCAGGCGCGAGTTTATTACTCACTGCATGTCAGTCTGCGTCCTCGCAAATAGAGGAGCGGCCCGCCCCTATCACGTCTGCTCCCATCACATCTACTCCTGCCACTCCCCCCATATCACCCCCTGATTTAAGAACTGGCCCGCCGCCGGGCGGGTTCACCGCGCCTGCCGACCATGCCAATGTGACCCCCATAAATACAGGCCCCAATCCTTTTGAGACGCAGCTCAAATGGGCCAAGCCTTATGATATGGATACGATATGGGGCAGTGTCACCGCCATACAGATGGCACCAGATGGCGAGCATATCTGGGCCGCCAATCGGTGCGGCGCCAATAGCTGCGTCGGCTCACAGGTCAATGTCGTGGCCTTATTGCGCCCCGATGGCAGCGTGGTCAAAAGCTTCGGCAAAGGGTTGTTTGCTTGGCCACATGGCATGGAGGTCGATGAGCAAGGCAATATTTGGGTAACGGATGCCCGCGCGGCCACTCCTGCTGAGTTGAGCCAGTTTCCAAACGCGACCAATATTGGTCATAGCGTGCGCAAATTCAGCCCAGATGGCGAGCTGCTAATGACGATTGGTACGCCGGGCGAGTCAGGCCTGCCACCAACACATTTAAATGAGCCTAATGATGTTGTAGTTGCGCCGAATGGCAATATTTACATCGCCCAAGGTCACCGCGCGCAATTTGTCGATGCCTTTGGCCCCAGCAAAAATGATGTCAATGAACATGGCGACATCAATGATGCACGCTTTAGCTATATTTCAGTCTTTGCCCCCGATGGCACATATATTCGCAGCTTTGGTGAATGGGGCTATGAAGACGGACAATTTCGCACGCCTCACGCTATGGATATAGACAGTCAGGGACGGCTTTTTATATCTGATCGCGGCAATCGCCGCCTGCAAATTCTAACCCTAGAGGGTGAGCATATTGAGAGCTGGTATCAGTTTAGCCGTGTGAGCGGGCTTTACATTGCGCCAGATGATACGCTCTATGCGATTGATAGCGAGAGCAGTGAAAGCAGAAACCCCGGCTGGAGCAAAGGTCTACGCATTGGCAGCGCCAAAACGGGCGAGCTTAGCTATTTCATTGCGCCGCATTTCTTTAATGGAACAATTGGCTCTGGCGCTATTGGCGAAGGCGTGACGGCCAATGCGCAAGGCCATATTTATGCAGGAGAGCTCGGCCCAGACAGTGTGCGCGGGATTACAAAATTCACGAAAACACCAAATAGCGAATAGATAAATCTAAAAACCGCTTATTGGCTTATCTAGCTCGCGGGTCAGTCTTATGCATCAACAGCCAACGCGACGCGCAAAGCCTCTAATCCGTCTCGGCCCGTGACCATAATAGGCGCGCCGTCCAATATAGATGCAATAAAGCTATCTGTGCCTGCGCCAAGACTATCCGCCGCGCTAGGGTCGCCGGAAAAATCAGGATTAAAGGCAAAGGGCGTGCTGTTTTGGAAGGTCTTATTGACGAAATCGACTTTCAAGCTGCCGCTCGGATAGGTGATTTCCATAACTCGGTCACGTCCCTGCTCTACGCGGCTGGCTTCAAGATAAGCGCGCGCGCCGCCCTCAAAACTCAAAATAGCCCGCGCCGCATCAGGCTGGCCAGAGCGCACAATTATGGACTCCCCTTCAATGTTTATTGGCGCGGCGGTCATCAAAGAGAGCACCATATCAATATCATGGGTCATCAAATCTTGCGTCACTGACACATCTGTACAACGCGGCGAAAATGGCCCCATACGGCGCGCTATAATTTTGATCGGGCGTTCGGGCGCTTTATCAAGTCCAATGGCGCGGGCAACAAAGCGTTCTTGATGGCCAACTTGCAGCACGCAATTATTCAGTCCCGCAATATCGACCATGGATTGTGCATCGGTCAGCACCGCGGCAACAGGTTTTTCAACCAGCACATGCCGCCCTGCCCGCAATGCGCTCAGTCCCATTTGTGCATGATAGCTCGCAGGACAGGCAATGATGACAGCTTCGGTTTGTTCCAGCATCGTCTCATAGGATTTAAAGGCCTGCACGCCGTGCTTGGCCGCGCCCAATTTGCAGGCTTTATAATCAGGATCAAAAATGCCGATAAACTCTGTGCGCTCATGCTCCGCGCATTTATTAGCATGATAGCCGCCAAACACACCCGCACCGACAACGCCTATCTTTAGTCGTCTTTCACTTTGTGCTGGAACGCTCTGTTTCATTCTTGGCCTCATCCTTTAATTGTCGCTCTTTAATCTAACTCCCCCACATATCATTTATGCCGCCCTCATTGGCAAGTTGCCATTTCGATTATTTGCGATAGCTTCACACTTAAATTCGAAAAGGACACCCCGTGCCCCCAAAAACTCACCAATTGACCTCTCAGAACCAATTGAGCTCTCAGAATATGTGTCTTGCCCGCTATCCCAAAGGATTGCCTCGCGCAGATGACTTTACCATGACGCAAACTCAGCCCGCCGAGCCAAAAGCGGGGCAAATCACCGTCAAAAATCAATTTCTATCGGTTGACCCCTATATGCGCGGGCGCATGACTGGAATCACCACCTATGCCCCGCCCTATGAGCTAGGCGAGCCTATGAGCGGCGGCGCGGCAGGTATTGTGCTCAAAAGCGCTCATCCTGACTTCAAAAAAGGCGATTGGGTCACCTCTCTTTATGGCTGGCGCGAAGCTTATACGCAAACCGTCGAATATTCCCCCGTCACAGCGATGGAAAAGATTGACCCGAACGCCTTCGCGCCAGAACATTATCTGGGCATTGCAGGTATGCCGGGCCTAACCGCCTATGTTGGATTATACGAAATAGCGGGCTATCAGCGCGGCGAAACCGTCTTAGTTAGCGGAGCGGCGGGCGCTGTCGGCAGCACAGTTTGCCAGCTTGTCAAAGCCGATGGCGGTAAAGTTATTGCCTTGGCGGGCAGTGATTCGAAGTGCAAATGGCTCGAATCGCGCGGCGTGGATATAGCTATAAATTACAAAAAAGCGGCTCAAACCTCAGGCGGACTGTCAAAAATCATCAAAAATGCCTGTCCAGACGGCGTACACATCTATTTTGAAAATGTCGGCGGAGATATGCTGGAGGCCGCTTTAAACAATTTACAGCCTCACGGGCGCATCGCCGCATGCGGTATGATCGGGCAATATAATTCAACGGTTCAAAACATTGCGCCGTCAAACCTTATTCAAATCGTTGGGAAATCTCTAAAGATTCAAGGATTTATCGTATATAACTATCAACAGTTTATGCCTGATTACCGCGCAAAACTCGCCCCATTGCTCGCAACAGGGCAAATAGAGGCCAATATCACTTATGCAGACGGGCTAGACCAAGCAGTTCCCGCTTTTTTGCGTTTATTTAGCGGTGAAAAAACAGGCAAAATGATTATCCGTTTATAATTTATAGCGCGCGACATCCTTCACAAATCCAGTGCCATTAACCCTTTGTTAAGTAAAAACACGCCTAATTTGCACATGTTTTGTACTCGCCGTGAGGCAAAGCATTCCAATTTAGGGGAATATTATGAATAAACGTGAACTCGTAAGCGCTCTGGCAACATCCACTGGCCAGTCACAAAATCAATGCGGAGAATTTATCGACGCATTTTGCAACACAGTCGTTGGTGAGCTTAAAGGCGGTAATGGCGTGGCCATTCCAGGCTTTGGCCAATTCATTGCCAAGCATCGTCCCTCACGCCAAATGCGCAACCCGCAGACAGGTCAGCAAATGATGAGCAAAGCCAAAACATCGGCTCAATTTAAGCCGTCAGTCGGCCTAAAAGACCTATAGGGTTTTAAACGCCTTTATTTGGCTATTGATAGATCAAAAAAGCCGAGACATGTGTGACATATCTCGGCTTTTATTTTGTACTTTAAGAGTGGCTTCAAACTCTGTTTAACTCGCCTTTGCTGCTGCAACGGAGCTACGGTGCGCCTGCAGCTCTTCAGCTAGCAAGAAAGCCAGCTCGAGCACTTGATCTGCATTTAGACGCGGATCGCAATGTGTGTGATAGCGCGAGGATAAATCCTCTTCACGCACAGGCACAGCGCCGCCAATACATTCTGTCACATTCTGGCCTGTCATCTCAAAATGTACGCCGCCCGGATAGCAATTTTCGCTATTGAGAATTTGTACAAAGCTTTTCACTTCAGTCAGAATACGGTCAAATGGCCGTGTTTTATAACCTGTCGCCGTTTTCAGCGTATTGCCATGCATAGGGTCACAAGACCAAAGCACAGCTTTACCTTCGCGCTTAATTGTACGGGCCAAATTAGGCAGATGGTTGCCAACTTTATCATGGCCATAACGATTGATAAGCGTCAGGCGGCCTGGCTCATTATTTGGGTTTAGCTTATCACATAGACGAATAAGATCGTCAGCTTCCATAGTTGGGCCGCATTTCATCGCAATCGGGTTCTCAATACCCGCCATGAAGTCAACATGTGCGCCGTCAAGCTGGCGTGTGCGATCACCAATCCAAAGCATATGAGCGGATGTGTCATACCAACGCCCAGATGTGCTATCAATCCGCGTCATCGCTTGCTCATACCCTAACAAGAGACCCTCATGCGAGGTATAAAACTCTGTGCTAGACATTTGCGGTGTGTTTTCAGGTGTCATGCCGCAAGCCGACATAAAGTCCATAGCATCGCCAATTTTATCGCACATCGCTTTATAGCGCTCAGTTTGATTGCTATTGGTGAAGCCTAATGTCCAATTATGGATATTGTGCAAATCCGCATAGCCGCCCGTCGCAAAAGCGCGCAAAAGATTTAGCGTTGAAGCGCTCTGCGCATAGGCCTGTAATAAACGTTTCGGGTTTGGCGTGCGCGATGTTTTATTGAACTCCATCCCGTTAATATTATCGCCGCGATAGCTTGGCAGGGTAATGCCATCACGCTCTTCAATGGGAGAGCTGCGCGGCTTACCAAATTGTCCCGCAATACGGCCCACTTTCACGACGGGTTTACCCGCCCCGTAAGTCAGCACCACAGCCATTTGCATCAGCACGCGGAACGTATCGCGCAAATTATCAGGATGAAACTCTGCAAAACTCTCCGCGCAGTCCCCGCCTTGAAGTAGGAACGCATTCCCATTCACCACCTCACCCAAACGGGCCTTAAGACGGCGAGCTTCACCTGCAAAAACGAGGGGCGGATAGCCAGAAAGCGTTTTTTCAACCTCGGCCAGCTTATCCAAATCAGGATAGTCTTCGGGAATATGCTTAGCGGGTTTAGTGCGCCAGTTAGCGGGTGTCCATTTTGACATAGTTTTTTTTACCTTTTTGAGACCAGCTCGGATGCGTTATTAGCGCGCAGATATGGGACTTATAATGTTTAAATCAAGATCTTATATTTAACTGTCATCAAACTTACCATGATTATTGCATAAACACGTATAAAATGAAATATGAGACCCCGACAATACGCTTTTTTTGTATAAGGCAATTTTACGCATGCTAATTTCGCATAACATCCGAACGCCTCGCATAACGCCCCGCATAGGGGGGGACGCGTTTAAAACCGCTTTAATGCAGCGCGGCCTAATCGGCGGTTTGCTCCTAGCGAGCCTGTGCGGCGCAGCGCCTTTGCAAGCCCAAAGCTATCAAGATCAAGACTATCAAGCCCCAATTGCAACAAATGTAACGGGCGCAACAACGTCTATTGACGCTTTGCCTCAAACCGTAACGGATACGGCCAGCCTCAGTGCATTAATTGACGAGCGCATAGCCCTTGCCATAGAGCGCGCCGTTCCGCAAAGCGTACAGGAAAGCACACACGAAAACATACAGGGCATAAATTCGGGGCAGCTTTATGCACCTGAGGCCGCGCGGCTCTATTTGTTGGTTGCCGCCGCTTTGCATGATAGTTTCCATATTTCAAAGGGGCGCCCGGGCCTGATTGCTCAGGCTGACCCGCCCCATTCCCCCGACAGCTATGAATTGATGGAAGAAGTCAGCCGCATCGTCATTGGCAGCGCCTTTGATGAGCCTTATCCTGAAGCCACTTTGCTAAGCCACCATATTGCAGGGCAAATCTTAGAGCGCTTCCCCAAGCCAGAACCGACAACATTGCTCTTATCTGCTGATTGGACTCCTCAGGGCGCGCCTGTTTTGCCAAGCTGGGCGACTGCCAAACCGTTTTCTCTAACAAGCGCGGCGCAATATCGCCCAAGCGGGCCGCCTGCCCTTGGCTCATCTCGCTATCAAAGCGCCTTAGAGGCCGTCATGAATGCGGGCGAGGATATCAGCACGGCGCGCTCAGCAGAGCAAATGGAAACGGCGCAGTTTTGGGCGAGCAAATCTGGCGTGGGCACATCACCTAGCCGCTGGAATTTCATTGCCTTAGAGCAAATCGGGCGACAAACCCTATCCCTTAGCGACAAGCTGGACACATTATTGGCTCTTAATTCCGCGCTTTATGATACGGGCATTGCCACATGGGACGCTAAATATCATTTTCAAGCGGCCCGCCCCGACGCTATTATTGCGCAAAACCGCGCCAGCGATCCTATCGCGCAAAGCTGGCTCCCCATGATGGATAATCCCCATCATCCAGAATATGTCTCTGAGCATTCCTCATTTAGCGCGGCGGCGGCTCATATTCTTACGCAAAAGCTGGGCGCGCAAAAATTTTGCACGCGCGCAGAAGATATATGGGAGCAAACCCGCTGTTATGATGATTTTGAAACGGCCGCAAAAGAAGACGGCCAAAGCCGCATATATGGCGGCACCCATTTTGAGTTTTCACATGAAGATGGATTGACGCTAGGCAAAGCCGTTGCCCAGCGCACGCTTGAAGAGCTTAAGAGCTAGCGGGCAGCTCTGCTTTTAGAACATAGGTCAATATATCAACGACTTGGCTAGGCTCCTTAATAACAGCCAATGCCGCAGCATCGACTTCTTTCAAGGCGTGTTGATGGGCATCACCATGCATGACGATCAAAGATTTGCCCAAAGCGCTGGCATATCCTGCGTCAAATGCCGCGTTCCACTGTTTAAACTTTTCGCCAAAGCGCACCACAACAATATCCGCCTCGCCTATCAAGCCGCGCGTGCGGATTGCATTTAGCTTTGCGCCCTTATTATCATGCCAAAACTTATCTGGCTCAGCGCCCATAATAGCCACGCCGCAATCATCGGACGCTTCATGATTAGTGACAGGCGATGTAAAGCTCACATCAAGCCCCTTAGCCGCTTCAACAATCTGTTCACGCCAATCGCTATGGATTTCTCCTGATAGATAAACCTTCAACACGCCTAATCTCCTTTACAATTCATAATTTGACGTGGCTATGACATTGGCCAGCCATTTGTTCAAGTCACAGATATGGGATTTATATGCGGCGCATAGGCTCATATATAGTGGTACCATACCAACTGACTCGCCATTCCTTATTCGAATGACACAATTTTCCGCGAAACTCTGACCTCGCGAGTGTCCTTGGTTAGGAAGTTTTAGGACGCTCAAATATTGCTGCTCGGATCAAAAGCGAGCATTAGAAAAATGACTTTGAGGTTTTTTTGGTTCTAAATTTTGTCTGTTAGTGTGGCTAAGATATTGCTCTTACGGCAGCAGTTCGAGATTTTGAATCCCACCAGAATTTTTTATCTTGCCTTTTCAATGCGAAAAAAAGGGAAATAGGCCAAACGCACAATCCAATATATGACAAGAATGTCCTAAGGAAGTAATTTGGAGATCCACCTTCACCCGCAATAATTTTATAAGCTAAAATATATTGCCCTAGAGTTGCTCTATTATTTTTAGCTTGAAGGTAGAAATAACAAAACAGTGCTATGAACATCAATAATACACTTGGTAAAATGACTGCAACGTCTGTTGGCCTTCCGAATTGCCTAATAAAAGACCACTCGAATGCACCTGTACTCTGCCCTTCAACGAGCAAGATCGGAAGGGTAATTAGTGGGACAATTGCGGAAAGCACTACAGCAAAATCAATAAAAAAAGCACCTACTCTCTGCCGGACACCAACTGGCTTCGAATAATTTAAGTCAGTATTTTTTTGTTTATAGAAGGCAAAAAAAAACAAGCAAAAATATACCCAATATAATGCTGATAGGCGAAGAGGATGCACTAGTAACATGCCTCATTCTCACATATTGAGTTAACCCCAACCGTTCCACCTGAACTTCCGAGGCTTATAACGAAGGTGGTAACTATGACGAGAAAAACTAAAATTCGGTTCATTCTTGGTTTCCTTACATAATCGGTTAGAAAAAACCTGAATCCACAATGTGGAATAATATAAATTATATCCCGTCATTGATGCTAAATATATGATATTTCCTCCTTCGTGCGAGGGTAGCTGAATTTTTGACTTGCAAAACTTGTCGCCTTACTGTAACAGCACGCTAACACACTAACAGGATAGAACGCATCATGGCAATGACAGACATAGATATGCCAAACTTACAAAGCGCGCCGCGTCAACGCGAGACGGATGCTGCTATGCGCCGTGAATATCTGGCAAATGCCCTTTGCTCGTTTGATAATGCCGCTCAAACAGAGCGCTTTCTTATCGACTTATGCACGCCCGCCGAGTTGCGCGCCCTCTCCGAACGCTGGCATGTGGCCAAGCTTTTAGATGCAGGCGAGCTATCTTACCGCGAGATCAATGCCCGCACAGGCGTTTCAACCACCACGATTGGCCGCGTTGCACGGTTTTTAAATGAAGAGCCCCATCAAGGCTATCGCACCGCGCTGGATAAGCTCAATAAAAACAAATAATTAGGCGGACTAACACTGCGCTAAAATACTGCGCTAAAACACTAAAGAGATGAGACAAATGACTGAAAGATTACGGATTGCTGTGCAAAAGAAAGGCCGTTTGGCCGATGATAGCTTTGCCATGCTTAAAAAATGCGGCTTGCGCTTTTCTATTCGCGGCGGGGCTTTACTCGCGCGGGTGAAAAATGCGCCAATTGACCTTTTATTAGTGCGCGATGATGACATTCCCAGTTTCGTCTCCACTGGCGCAGCTGATTTAGGTATGGCGGGCGAAAATGTGCTCGTTGAAGAAGTGCTGACTTCTGGCAACACAATGGACGCGCTGATTGATCGCCGCCTTGGATTTTCGCGCTGCTCGCTCTGTCTGGCCGCCGATGCCAATGGCCAAATACAAAGCGCTGCTGATTTAGAAGGCACTAAAATCGCGACGACTTACCCCGGCGTTTTGGGAAAATACCTCAAAGAAAACAACATCAACGCCACATCTGTTGAGATGAAAGGCGCGGTTGAGCTGGCCCCGTCCATTGATATTGCCGATAGTATTTGCGATCTGGTTTCTTCTGGCGCAACCCTAGAAGCGAATGGCCTTGCCGCCTTTGAGACAATCTTAAATTCCGAAGCCGTTTTGATAAAATCAAGCCGAGAATTTGCTGGCGAAAAACAAGCGATTTACGACAGCCTCGTCTCGCGTATTGACGGAGTCATTCGTAGCGCAGACAGTAAATATATTATGCTCAACGCGCCTAAATCTGCTGTGCCAGAAATCAGCAAAATCCTCCCCGGTTCTGATGCTCCGACCATCATTCCTCTCGGCGATAGCGACCTTGTCGCGGTTCAAGCCGTCTGTACGGAAAATGTGTTTTGGGAAACATTAGAAGACCTTAAATCCAAAGGCGCGCGCTCTATTCTGGTGCTACCCATCGAAAAAATGCTAGGCTAAATTATGCAAACGCTTATCTGGTCAAATTTGGACGCTAAAGCCCGCGAGAACGCGCTAACCCGCCCTGCCGCTATGCTTGATGATAGCCTGACGCAAAATGTGCGTTCTATCATGACGCAGGTCAAAGAGCGCGGCGACGCAGCCATCAGAGAGCTAACCGCCAAATTTGATGGCGTAGACATCGCCCAGCTACGTGTGAGTGAAGCGGCGCTCAAAACAGCATGGGACGCCCTGCCAGACGCCGATAAATCCGCCATGCAAACGGCCAAAGCCAATATTGAAAGCTTTCACGCCTTGCAAATGCCGCAAGTGATTGAGCTTGAAACCATGCCCGGCGTAATGTGCCGCCGCGAGCCGCGAGCCCTCGATAGTGCGGGGCTATATGTGCCCGGCGGCACGGCTCCGCTCGTCTCGACCATGATGATGCTCGCCGTTCCAGCAAAGATTGCGGGCGTGCCAAAGCGCATTGTCGTCACTCCGCCCGCGAAAGACGGCTCTATCAATAATTATGTGCTAGCGGCCGCCTATCTTTGCGAGGTCACTGATGTGTTCACCGTTGGCGGCGCGCAGGCTATTGCCGCCCTCGCCTATGGCACACAAACCATCCCCAAAGTGGCTAAAATATTTGGCCCCGGAAATGCTTATGTCGCCACGGCCAAGTCTTTAGCGGCCCAAGATGCGGGCGGGCCTGCTATCGACTTACCCGCAGGGCCAAGCGAGGCCATGGTCATTGCCGATGATGCAGCCAACCCTATATTTGTCGCCTCCGACCTGCTCTCTCAGGCAGAACATGACACGCTAGCGCAAGTGGTCTGTGTGTGCCGTTCTCAAGATTATGCAAGCCGCCTGATGGATGAAATTGAGCGCCAACTCTCTGATTTGCCGCGCGCCGAAATAGCGCGCGAATCTCTCAAGGCGGGCCGCCTCATCATCACCAATTCTCAAGCAGATATGCTCGATGTGGCCAATGCTTACGCCCCAGAGCATTTAATCGTGCAGACCGATAACGCCGCCGACCTTGTCCCAGCCATCCGCAATGCGGGTAGCGTCTTTGTCGGGGCATGGACACCTGAAAGCGTGGGTGATTATGCCAGCGGCACAAATCACACATTGCCCACTTATGGCGCAGCGCGCGCCTATAGCGGCGTCGTGCTAGAAAGCTTTATGAAATATATGAGCGTGCAGCAATTAACCCGTCAAGGCCTTGAAAAT
>JALZUP010000326.1 GCA_023301505.1 Robiginitomaculum sp. | reverse complement strand
TGGGCGGTATTAAAGATATGGGCGGCGTGCCGAACCTTATGTTTGTCATCGATACAAATAAAGAATCTATCGCTATCCAAGAAGCCCGTAAATTGGGTATTCCTGTTATCGCTATTTTGGACACAAATTGTAATCCAGATGATGCGGATTTCCCAATTCCGGGGAATGATGATGCGTCACGCGCTATTGGCTTATATTGCGACCTTATCGCGGATGCTATTCTTGACGGCATGGCGGACGGCGCTGCGGGTATGGGCGTTGATCTTGGCGCCTCTGAAAACCCTGTTGAATTGGCTCTAAGTGATGTGGCCAGTGAGCCAGAAGCGGAAGCTGCTCCAGCAGCTACGCCAGAACCTGCACCAGAAACTGCACCAGAACCTGCACCAGAAGCTGGAAAAGCAGATGATGTGTCGCTGATTGATGGCGTTGGTCCAACATATGCCAAAAAGCTTATCGCGGCGGGCCTGAGCACATTTGCCCAAATCGCAGAGCTTGATGCGGCGACGATTGAAAAGCTTGAAGCGGAACATGATTTTGGCGGCAAAATCGTTAAAGGTGAGTGGGTTGAGCAAGCTAAAGAACTCTTGGCTGGCAAACCCCCGCGCGCTAAATCAGACGCTGCGCGCGCCTAAGCTTAAATAAGAGCCTAAATAACCAACCGCGCGTATTTGCGCGCGGCATTATTTTAATTTTGATGAACATCTTTGAGCCGCCAAAATGGCGAGGGTCAAAGAGAGTCCAAGGAGACCGACATGGCACAAATTACGGCAGCCCTTGTTAAAGAGCTACGCGATAAAACATCCGCTGGGATGATGGATTGCAAAAAAGCCCTCAATGAAACAGATGGCGACCTTGAAGCCGCAGTAGATTGGCTGCGCACGAAAGGCATTGCTAAAGCAGATAAAAAGGCTGGCCGTGTGGCCGCCGAAGGTTTGGTTGCGGCCAAGACCAAGGGCACACTAGGCATATTGACCGAAGTGAATTCGGAAACAGACTTCGTCTCACGCAATGAAGAATTTCAAGGCGCTGTGAATCATATTGCAGATTTGTCATTTGAGGCAAAAGGCGATGTTGAGGCTTTGGCAGCCGCGACGACAAGCACGGGCGAGAATGTCAAAGATTATCTCGTATCTCTTGTTGCTCGTATTGGCGAAAATATGAGCTTGCGCCGCACGCAATCTGTGTCGGTTGAGACGGGAACAGTCACAAGCTATATTCATAATGCTGTTGCACCCGGACTAGGTAAAATCGGCGTTTTGGTTGCTCTTGAATCAGAGGGTGACCCTGAGCTGCTTGAGCAAACAGGTAAGAAAATCGCTATGCATGTTGCGGCGACATCGCCTCTCTCACTATCTGTTGAGAGCCTTGATCCTGCAGATATTGCTAAAGAGCGCGCCGCTTTGGTGGCTGAAGCCAAAGAATCTGGCAAGCCTGAGGCGATTATCGACAAAATGGTCGATGGCCGGATGAGTAAGTTTTACAAAGAATCTGTCCTTTTAGAGCAGGTTTTTGTCATGGATACAGATAAGTCTGTCGCGCAATTTGTAGAGGCTGAGGCGAAAGAGCTTGGCTCGCCGATTACATTGGCTGGCTTTGCGCGTATGGAGCTGGGCGCGGGCATTGAGAAAGTCGAAGAAGACTTTGCTGCCGAAGTTGCGGCAACCATGAAGGGATAGGCTGCCCGCAGGCAGTTTGCTATTTTTTGCTATTTAAAGGCGCGTCCTATAGGGGCGCGCTTTTCTGTTTCGGGTATGTGGCAGGGTAAAATTTAAGAATAGGCCGAAGGGGCCAAAAATAATTGACATTACGCCGCGCAATTCTTTGGCGATTTGGCATGGATTATGTATGCTAGTGCGTAAATGACTCGCCTTTCGCCTGTCTTTACTCAGTTCGGGGACCATATGACGTCATCACCTAAATTTAACCGTGTCTTGCTCAAGGTCTCTGGTGAGGCCTTAATGGGCGATAAGCCGTTCGGCATTGATGTTGGGATGACCGATAAAATTGCGGGCGAAATTAAGTCCGCTTATGATACGGGTTTGGATATTTGTTTGGTCGTTGGCGCAGGCAATATCTTTCGAGGCTTGTCGGCGGAGGCAACGGGCATAGAGCGCGCAACGGCTGATTATATGGGCATGTTGGCGACGGTGATGAATGCTCTGGCTATGCAAAGCGCATTAACGCGCCAAGGTCTTGAGGTGCGCGTTATGTCCGCCATTCCCATGCCAACTGTTTGCGAGCCTTATTTGCGCTCAAAAGCCATGCGGCATTTGGAAAAGCGGCGCGTTGTGATTTTCGCGGCTGGAACAGGCAATCCATTTTTTACCACAGATACGGCCGCGGCCTTACGCGCCGCAGAAATGGGCTGTGACGCTTTGCTTAAGGGCACGCAGGTTGACGGGGTTTATGATAGCGATCCGCGTATCAACCCTAAGGCAAAGCGATTTGAACAGCTGTCGCATATGGATGTGATTTCGAAAGATTTACGCGTTATGGACACTGCGGCAGTGACTTTGATGCGAGAGAACACTATTCCAATCATTGTTTTTAACATTCATAAAAAGAACGAGTTTCAAAAAGTAATGACAGGGCAGGGAGTTTGCACCACAATTGCCTCATAGAGATATTTTGGCCATGCTATAACCTTAGCAAGGCCTGATTTTTGCCATTGATGGCAGACAGACTAGATATATTACGCTGCAATAATGATATATAAGGCGTAAACAAAGGAGTTATCATGGCAGAAGAGTTTAGCCTTCCAAATTTGAAGCGCCGCATGGAGGGGGCTGTTGCATCCCTAAAAACTGAATTTAGTGGTTTGCGGACAGGCCGTGCCCATACGGCGTTGCTGGATAATATCACAGTTGAGGCTTATGGCTCCAAAGTGCCGATTAATCAGGTCGGGGCGGTGAGCGCGCCTGAACCGCGTATGTTGACGGTGCAAGTCTGGGATAAGTCTCAACTTGGAGCGGTGGAAAAGGCGCTGCGCGAATCAAATCTGGGCATTAATCCAATGACGGATGGGCAGCTTTTGCGTATTCCTATGCCGCCCTTGACCGAAGAGCGCCGTAAAGACCTTGTGAAGGTTGCGGGAAATTATGCCGAGCAGGCCAAGATTGCTGTGCGTAATGTGCGCCGCGACGGGATGGAAGCGGTAAAGAAAGAGGAAAAGGCAGGCAATATTTCCGAAGATGAGCAAAAGGC
>JALZUP010000325.1 GCA_023301505.1 Robiginitomaculum sp. | reverse complement strand
AGATAAATCACGAATAAAATAAACGCAAAGCTGTACCATGTCAGCATATAGTCAAAATGATTATTGGGCACATCGGGCATACGCGGCGGCAATGTTTGCGCAAATGGCGCGGCGCCAATATAGCTCGCATCAATATAATAATCTGTGACGGCCGCCCCTGCGCGCGCGGCAGAGGCCCAGCTTGCCTGCTGCGCAAGCGCGTTAAATGACATCCAGCGATTAAGCTCTGGCGTGCTTTGCGCCGCAAACCGCGAGGGGGCTTCAAAACTGCGCACATAACCTGCAAAATAACTCTCTTCTAATTGCTCGCTCTGCGCTGATTGATCATCAGCCGCGCTCATTTTTTGGCTATCAGGAACCCAGAGCGTGGCCACAAAAACTGGACTATAGCCATTGCCAGAAACTAATTTATATCGCCGCCACCCTGTTGTCTTATTTTCAACGCGCAAGACATCAAAGCGGTCATGCTCATAGGCGCTGCTGGTTAGAAAATCGGCCTCACCATCAAAAGCTTTAAACCGTGCTGAAAATGTAACGCGGCGAAAATCAAGCGGTTCATCATTTTGCGCCGCCCGTTCTAGCTCAGATAGGTTTTTAAATGCAGGAGCCTGTGAGGCGTGTCTTAGCTCAGCCAGATATTGTGTTTTCCATCCTAGGCGCTGCCATTGCCATGTGCCCAGCCCGATAAGAATCGCCAAGCAAATAAGAGTGACAAAGGTCAATCCGGGATAAGGTTTAAATCGCATCATGGGTTTAGCTCCGCCTAGCGCTCACCGCCTTGATGCTCATCACCTATAGCTTCATCAACTACAGCTTCATGGGCATCATTTTTAATTTGAATATTGAGCATAAGACCGCGCAACGGGCGCAGCATCGCCATGCAAGACAGCGTTAAAATTGGCGCCCAAATAAGAAAGGTCACCCAAATGGGCGGGGTCAGGCTGAGCTGAAATGCCAGCGCCATTGGGATAATGAAAATGCCCGCCAGAAATATCACGAAAACAGCGGGGCCATCGCCCGCATCTTCAATATCAAAATTAAGACCGCAAGCAGAACAGCGATCTGCAAATTTTAAAAAGCCGTCAAACAAACTCCCTTCCCCGCAACGCAAACACCGGCCCCTTAGGCCGGTGTTGATAGGAGATAAAAAATTTGCGTTTTTTGTCAAAGGCTAATGGACGCCAGTATAACGAAACAGCACATAGATGAAGGCAAAGAGGAAAATCCAAACCACATCAACAAAATGCCAATACCACGCGGCCGCTTCAAAACCAAAATGCTTTTGCGGCGTAAATCCGCCGCACATTAAACGGCCCCAACAGACCAATAAGAAAATAGTTCCGATCAAAACGTGAAAGCCATGAAAGCCTGTCGCAAAGATAAAGATAGAGCCATAAGAATTTGCATCAAGCCAAGGCGCATGAAACGTGCCGAGTTCTATATCCTTGGCGCGTTCTAAGAATAATTCCTGATATTCTAAGGCTTGCAAACCTGTAAAGGCAATGCCCAGAAGAATGGTTAAGCCCAGACCCCATTTCGCTGCCTTGCGGTCGCCATGTAGTAAAGCATGGTGAGCCCATGTCACTGTTGTCCCAGAGAGCAGCAAAACAAGCGTATTAATCAGCGGCAAATGCCATGGGTCAACTGTAGTTAGACCGCCCGTCCAGCTATCGGCAAAAACGCTTGGATCTTCTAAAACATTGCTATCCCATGCCGCGCGGCCTTTGTGAAATAGGCCAAGTTCAAAAAACATCCAAAACCAACCAACAAAGAACATGGCTTCTTGCATGATAAACATGATCATGCCGTAGCGCAGACCAATTTGAACAACAGGGGTATGATCACCCGCGCGCGATTCAGCCGTCACATCTTTCCACCATGCCGCCATGGAATAAGCCCCAAAGAGCGTACCAAAGGCGAGGACAGGCCAAGCGCCTTTAGCAAGAAAGAAAGCTGCGCTGCCTTCTGAGTCGCCTAGGCCTTTGAAAAAGATAACCATACCAAAGCACCAAATCAGGCAAGCAATGGATGAGACCAGCGGCCACGGGCTTGGGTCAATGAGGTGATAATCGTGTTCTGGGGCGGCATGCGCCATAATGGCCTCCAATAGGCAGTGAATCTTTGGCGCGTATATAGCCTAGCCTTGACAGACGGGCAACAAACAGAATCGCTAAATGATAAGATAGATTGAGGCAAATAGGCGCGGCAAAACGCGCACGCCCCCTAATAAAGCCCCAAAACAGGCTAAAAATCACTCATTTGGAGCTTTTTACCTCTATGGGGTTCCCATAGGGCCTAATTATGATTCCTTATGGAAGCGCTTCGGCGGGCTGTGTTTGACTCGCCAGCGCGGCGGGCGCCGTATCGAGCGGGAAAAATGTATATGATAAGGTGATGGTTTTCACATCATCAAGGCGATTATCGTCAATCATGAGCGGGTCAATAAAGAAGACAACGGGAAATTCCGCGCTTTCCCCCGGCTCAAGGCGCTGCTCCGTAAAGCAAAAACATTCCAATTTAGAAAAGTAAGGCGCGGCCTTGATCGGCGAAACATTATAATTAGATGTGGCGATGACTGGCACGTCCATATTATTCGTCGCATGATAAAAGGCCAAACCATTAGCCCCAACGCGAACATCCATAGAGCGCTGCTCTGGGCCAAAATCCCAGCCCAGCCCTTTGGCTGTATTACTATCAAATTGTACGGTAATGATGCGGTCTGTGACGGCATTTTCATTCACTGTGGCAACGCGGGTTGTGCCGCCATAACCCGTCACGCGGCAAAATGTGTCATATAGGGGCTTGGATGCAAAGCCCAATCCGAGCATGGCCAGCGCGCTAGCTGTCAGTACTTTCAAAGCGCGCTTATTATTTTGCGCCATCTTTGCCATACGCGCGGCTTCAGCAGCGCCCGCCTCATCTGGCAAGTCTGTATCTACAAGCTGCTGAGAGTCCTGAGCCATTAGCTCCCTCCGCCCAGCCGAATAACCATCAAAGCAAAGATGAATATGCAAAAAGCAAAAAGAACGCCGCCAATCGCATAATTGCGCTTTTTGCGCGCCGCAATTTGCGCCGCGCTTGGCTCTATATAATGGCTAATTTTGGGATCAGGTGACATGTTCATTTCCTTATATAGCGCCAATATAGACGTTTTCTCGTAAATATTTAAGCGGCGTTCTGCCTCATGCAAAATGGCTAAACTAACTCAGCCCCGCAATTAATTGCTCAGCCGCTAAAATACCAAAAATTACAAATAGATATATGATAGAAAATGCAAAGAGATTACGCGCGGCAATATCGCCTGCCTTAACCGCGTAAAGCCCAGCTTCATCAGCCGCATCCACTTGCTCGCCGGCGCGCGATTTCCACACCCGAAAAGCCAAAACCACAAAGCCAATATTGAGCAAGCCTGCTGCGAGCATATAAAGCGGGCCTGCAAATCCGGTAAAGACAGGCATGGCACATGTCACGGCCAGCAAAATAGCATAAATGAAAATTTGAAGCCGCGTATGGGCCGCGCCCTTCACATTCGGCATCATCGGAATGCCTGCCTTATGATAATCCCCTGTCTTATAAAGCGCGAGCGCCCAGAAATGAGGCGGCGTCCACATAAAGATGATGAGAAATAAAATCAGGCTATCAAGCGTAATATCGCCGCTGGCAGCCGCCCAGCCCACAGTCGGCGGCAGCGCCCCTGCCGCGCCGCCAATGACAATATTTTGCGGCGTCGCCCGCTTAAGCCACATTGTATAGATCACGGCATAAAAAAAGATTGTAAAGGCGAGCAAGCCTGCCGCGACATAATTAGAGGCCAGCGCCAAACCAAGCACGGAGAAAAAGGATAATATCACGCCAAAGGCGAGGGCCGAGGACTTATCCATCTTGCCAGCGGGAAGCGGGCGCGTTTTAGTACGGCTCATCTTGGCATCAGATTCGGCCTCATACCACATATTAAGCGCCGCCGAAGCGCCCGCCCCCACCGCGATACATAAAATAGACGCGGCGGCTAAAAACCAATCCATCGCGCCCGGCGCGCAAACAAGGCCCGCCCAAGCCGTAAAGACAACAAGGGTCATAACGCGCGGCTTCATAAGCGCGTAATAATCCTCAGGCCCTGCAAGGCTAAGCCCCGGCGGATTGAAGGCTGTATCATTCACATTCAAGCTCATTTTAGGCGCTCATATTCAGTTAAAACACACTCAATAAAAAGGGCCATAAAGGCGCCTTCATATAGATAAGAGATAAGCCGCCTTGTCTCCAAGACGGCTTATATTTTTTCACAGTTTTTACCCGCCTATTTAATTTGAGGCAGCTTATTGAACTGATGGTAAGGCGGAGGTGACGATAATGTCCACTCTAGCGTCGTCGCATATTCACCCCATGGATTTGCAGGAGCGGGACGGCGCACAAGAAAGGCTTCGACCAACATAACAAAGAAGGCGATAACACCTGCTAGCGTAATAAAGGCCCCGATTGAGGAAACATTATTATACATCGCAAATTCAATGGGATAGTCCACATAGCGGCGCGGCATACCCTGCATACCTAGGAAATGTTGCGGCATGAACACGACATTGACGCCAACAAAGAATGTCCAGAAGTGAATATGGGCCAGCACTTTATTATACATCACGCCAAAGATTTTGCCGAACCAGTAATAAAAGCCACAGAACAAGCCAAATACCGCGCCCATAGACAGCACGTAATGGAAGTGAGCCACAACATAATATGTGTCATGCAATGCCACATCAATCGCTGGCATAGACAGCACAACACCTGTCACCCCGCCAACCACGAAAAGGAAGATAAAGGCAAGCGCCCAAAGCATCGGAATGGCAAAGCTGATTGACCCGCCCCACATTGTCGCCAGCCATGAGAAAATCTTAATCCCAGTGGGAACAGCAATCACCAAAGTGGCCACCATGAAATAAAGCTTCATGTCCACATCCATGCCAACCGTATACATATGGTGAGCCCAGACCACAAAGCCAACAACGCCAATAGAGACCATAGCATAAGCCATGCCTAGATAGCCAAAGATCGGCTTTTTGGAAAATGTCGATACAACGTGGGAGACAATACCAAAGGCGGGCAAAATCATGATGTAAACTTCAGGGTGACCAAAGAACCAGAACAAATGCTGGAACATTTCAGGGTCGCCGCCCATAGACGGGTTAAAGAAGCCTGTGCCCGCATTACGGTCAAAGAAGAGCATGAACAAAGCCGCAGCCAAAACAGGAAGAGCCAAGAGCAGCAAAAAGGCCGTGACCAGCATAGACCATGCAAATAAAGGCATTTTATGTAGGGTCATACCCGGCGCGCGCATATTCAAAATAGTGGTAATAAAGTTGATCGCGCCAAAAATAGACGAGAAACCCGCTGCTAAAAGACCCATAATGATCAAATCAAAGGCGGGCCCGGGATGGCCCGTCGTCGAGAGCGGTGGATACATCACCCAGCCCCCGCCAAATCCATTGCCCGATGTTGTGCCAGGAACGAAGAAACTCGTCATGAGCAGCACAAAGGCGACAGGCAAAAGCCAAAAAGAGACATTATTCATTCGCGGGAAAGCCATATCTGGCGCGCCAATCATAAGCGGGCCAAACCAATTGCCAAATCCCCCAATCAGAGCGGGCATAACCATGAAGAAAATCATGATAAGACCATGCATAGAGGTCGCCACCAAATATGTATGCTCATTCGCAAAATATTGAATGCCCGGCTCGCGCAACTCAAGGCGCATCATAAAAGATAAAAAGCCACCAATAATACCAGAGACCATACCGAACCAAAGATAAAGCGTTCCAATATCTTTATGGTTGGTGGAGAAGAACCACCGTTTAAAAAAGCCGGGCTTGCCGTCATGCGCCTGATCGTGGTCAAGCTCGTCGCCGTGAATCGCTACCATGGGAGCGCTCCTAGTTCTGGACGGACGCTTCACGCGTCACATCTGTTGCATTTTTTACGTAAGATGGGTTTTTCGTCAAAACCCAAGCGTCAAATTCGGCCTCAGGCACAACTTTGACTTCAACTGGCATATTATAATGGTCAAATCCGCAAATCTCGCTGCATTGGCCATAATATGTTCCCGGGCGATCAACACGGAACCATGTCTCATTAATGCGGCCCGGCATTGCGTCAATCTTGACCGCAAAGCTTGGCACGGCCCAAGCGTGCAAAACATCATTCGCGGTGACAAGCACGCGGATAGTCTTGCCCGCAGGAACGACTAAAGGCTCTGTTGTCTTTAAAAGATAAGGCGCGCCATTCAGGTCAGCTTTATCAGCAACAGAGGAGTTAAATTCAAAATCACCATGATCAGGATAGCTATAATCCCAGTTCCATTGATTGCCGACGACTTTAACTGTCATATCGGACTCAGGGATCTCATCAAGATAGTAAAGCAGGGGCGCCGCGCCAAGCATTAAGCCAAGCACAACAATCACAGGAACCGCCGTCCAAACCACTTCGAGCATTGTATTATGGCTTGTCTTTGAGGGAACAGGATTCGCTTTTTCGCGAAACCGAACACAAATATAAATCATCAAGGCCAAAACAAGGCCAACAATACCAATCACTAACCACAAGACAATATTGTGCAAAGCGTTGACTTTTTCCATTCCGGGCGTGGCCGCGTCCTGAAAGAGTAGGCCTCCATCAGTCGGCACGCCAGGCGCCGCATAGGCTACGCTAGCTGCCAGCCCCGCAAGAGCGGTGACGGATAAGGCTTTAAATATAGATGATGCGCGCATCAGATCCTCTCATATAATGACATGCTAAATATGTGAAATTTACCGCCAATAACATTAACAAGAACATTAAAAAAACGGTACAGACTCATATCCAGCCATATAGCTGTGCCTCTTAGACGATAATGAGGTGAAATTACAGCATTAGTTTTGAGCGCGGATTGTCGCATTGGGGGGTGAATTGGCCCTTAATTTGGGACGATTAGGCGTAAATATTCATGGCTAAGCTCATCCTATCTTTATTTTGCATATATAATTACCCAAATAGAGGCTCTTATGGCATAAGGGCCGTTAGATTTCACAGCCCATATCCATAATCGGGCCCATAACCAGATCCGCAAAAGGCCCAAATAAAGCTAAAACAGCCCCACATAGAAAACACGCCAAAAAATATATAAGGAAAACATGACAGATTATACCTTTGATGATTGTGAGCTATCCCAAGATAGCGCCCAAAATATTTTAGACGACACACTTGCTGGCGCAGATGATGGCGAGCTTTATATTGAACGGGGCAGCTCCGAAGGCTTAACATTTGACGATGGCCGCCTCAAAACTGCAAGCTTTGACACATCGCGCGGCTTTGGCCTGCGCTGCGTGGCGGGCGAGTCAACTGGCTTTGCGCAAAGCACAGAGATGAGCCCAAGCGCGCTCTCTCGCGCCGCGCGCGCCGTGACCATTGCTAAAGCCGGTTATGATGGCAGTTTTAGCGCCCATCCCGCGCGCACAAACCGCGCGCTCTATCCTGATATTGACCCAGTTGCCAATCCCGCCTTTGGCCCCAAGGTGGAGCTGTTACAAGAAATTGACGCCTATTGCCGCGCCGTTGACCCCGCCGTCGTGCAGGTCTCAGCCACATTATCTGGCACGCGCCGCGCCGTCACCATTTTGCGCGCGGGCGGGCAACGCTTTGATGATATACGCCCGCTTGTGCGCCTCAATATTTCGGTCACGGTTGAGCGCAATGGCCACCGCGAGAGCGGTTTTGCTGGCGCGGGCGGACGCGCCGCCTATGAAGAGTTTATTGATCCATCGCGCTGGAAAAAAATGGCAAATGAAGCCATTCGCCAAGCTAAAACTAATCTGGACGCCATCCCTGCTCCCGCTGGGAAAATGGATGTCGTGCTTGGCCCTGGCTGGCCGGGCGTGCTGCTCCATGAAGCTATTGGCCATGGGCTTGAAGGTGATTTTAACCGCAAAGGCACCTCCGCCTTTGCGAATATGATGGGCGAGCGCGTTGCCGCGCCCGGCGTAACAATCATTGATGATGGCTCGCTAGCAGGACGGCGCGGCAGCTTAACCATTGATGATGAAGGCACGCCCACAGAACCAACCGTGCTTATCGAAGACGGCATTCTCAAAGGCTATATGCAAGACCGTTTAAATGCGCGGCTTATGGGGGTCAAACCCACAGGCAATGGACGGCGCGAGAGCTTTTCTCACGCCCCCATGCCGCGCATGACCAATACTTATATGCTGGGCGGCACAACCCCCGCAGGAGATATTGTCGAGAGCCTGAAAGACGGAATTTACGCCACTAATTTTGGCGGCGGACAAGTTGATATTACCTCGGGCAAATTTGTTTTTCAGTGCACGGAAGCCTATCTCGTCAAAAATGGTAAAATCGAAGCCCCTGTCAAAGGCGCAACTTTGATCGGGGATGGCCCAACTGTGCTAACCCAAGTTAAAAAAGTCGGCGATGATATGGAACTTGATCCCGGCATTGGCGTTTGCGGCAAGGCGGGCCAAGGCGTGCCCGTCGGCGTCGGACAACCCACCCTTTATATTGAAGGACTAACTGTGGGCGGCAGCGCGGTTTAAGGCTCTGGCAATCAGCACGCAAAACAGTGATACCCCCCTTTCATCCTCTAGCTCAGTCCTATAAGCTGTCTTAAAACTATTTAAGGAGAACGGTATGGCTGGATTAAATTTAATGGATATGATTATGAGCGCGGCAGGCGGCCAAGCCGCCGAGCAAGCAGGCGCCAGAGCAGGGCTAGGGAGCACGCAGGCGCAATCCGCTATTGCCGCGCTTTTACCGGCCGTCAGCGCCGCGCTGAAAACCCAGACATCTTCACAGGACGGTCTGGCTGGACTTTTAGGCGCGCTACAATCAGGCAATCACAGCCAATATATTGAAAATCCAGCAACGCTTAATTCTGACAGCACCGTACAAGATGGCAATGGAATTTTAGGCCATATTTTTGGCTCTAAAGATGTCTCGCGCGAAGTGGCCAGCGCGGCGGCCAATAAGACAGGACTTGAGCTTGGCGCGCTTAAAAAAATGCTGCCCCTTGTGGCCGCCATGGCTATGGGCAGCCTGTCCAAGCAAAGCTCTGGCCTTAATTTGAAATCTTTGGCCGCAGGCGCTGTCGCCAGTAAGCTAATGGGGAAAAGTTCTGGCGCGGGCGGGCTAGCAAGCCTTGCCGCTGGACTACTGGGCGGCGGGCAATCCAGCAGCGCGGCGGGCCTCTTAGGCAATTTACTTGATTCAGGTTCAGATGACGATGATGGATTGATGGATAATGTTTTAGCCGCCGCCATGAAGAAGTTTTTATAACGCGCCGCTTATATCAAAGCTCACTTATATCAGATCTAAAAAGCCCGCTTATTAAAGCGGGCTTTTTTATCGTTCACTATTTATTGCGCTTCACTTATTGCGCTTCATAGGCTTTATTATCCTCGTCCAGCGTATCTAAATGCATCGCTTTGGCAATGAGCGGTGAGACGACCATTAGCCCTATTCCAACAAGAATCGCCATCCAGCCTACATTGGAATAAACCGTCATGACTTGCTGCGTGCCGCCGCCATCCGCCGCTGTCATTTTGGCAATCATGGCCGCCGCGGCATTACCCGCGCCAGACGCCAAAAACCATGTTCCCATAATCAAGCCAACCATATTGGGCGTAGAGAGGCGCGTCATGGCCGACAAGCCAACGGGAGACAAGCATAGTTCCCCTGTTGTGTGCAGCAGGTAAATTAAGAAGATAAAGATAACGGGCGTTAAACCCGCCCCAGCCGCATTTGCGCCCCAGACCAATATTAAAAAGCCAAGGCCAAGCTGTACAACCCCCAGACCAAATTTCATTGGCGCGCTAGGGTCAAGTCCGCGCTTGCCAAGCCAGACCCACGCCGCCGCAAATATTGGCCCAAGCACAACAATATACATAGCGTTGAGGGATTGAAAAACGGAGGTTTTAATCTCTTGGCCGAAAATATTACGGTCCACACTCTCATCCGTAAAGATCGTCAATGAGGAACCTGCTTGCTCAAACAGGGCCCAAAATAAAACCTGAACCGAAATCAAAAGCATGGCCGCAAAAACGCGGTTGCGCTCTCTCTGCTTTAACGTAAAGACCGAGCGGTAGATAATATAGCCAACCACTATGGCCCCCGCAATTGCGAGCGCAATATTGACCACAGCCTGATCACGCACCATCAGCCAAATCAGCAATGTGGCCAAAATCGTGCCGATATATATCAGTGTTTGCGGCGACAAACCTGCAAAAGCAGGCGCGGTAAGCTTAGCTGGATCAGGCGGCTCGCCTGCCCCGCCCAAAAGTGACTTTCCCCGAATAAAGACGATCAAGCCTGCCAGCATACCCAGTCCAGCTAGCCCAAACCCATAAGCCCAGCCAAAGGTCTCGCCAAGATAACCTGCCCCCAACGCTCCCGCAAAAGCGCCCAGATTGATGCCGACATAAAAAATCGTAAAGGCGCCATCGCGGCGCTCATCCGCTTTGTCATAAAGCTCGCCAACAATGGCTGAAATATTGGCTTTTAAGAACCCGACACCCGCAATAATAAAGGCCAATGATAAGTAGAAAATATTCAAGACAGTGGCATCACGATAAGCGGGGTCTGTGACAGGCGCGCCTTCAATCGCCATGCCCAAATGCCCCAGCACCAATAAGGACGCGCCAATAAGCACGGCTTTGCGCTGCCCTAAATAACGATCTGCCAAAACGCCGCCAATAACGGGCGTGATATAGACCAAGGTCGTATAAGCGCCGTAAATGCCATAAGCCTCTTCTCGTTCAAATAAGAAATGCTTTGTCAAATAAAGGACGAGCAAGGCGCGCATGCCGTAAAAGGAAAACCGTTCCCACATCTCGGCAAAGAAAAGAATATAAAGCCCTTTGGGGTGATTGCGCATTTGAAAGAGGCACATCAAAACACCCAGAACCGCAATTGCGAGCAAAATGAGATAAAACATAATATGTCTCCAAATAAATTCGCTAAACCCTGCGGCGCGCCAACGACCTTGGGTGCCATGCAAAATGGATAGGCTCAAGCCTTTTCATATGAATACGCTCAAAAGTCATAGCAAAGAGCGCCTTTAACCCTATTTTCTTTTTAAGAATAAGCTATTATTCACTCCTATAACATAATAAAGTTATATTCTGAATTGTTCAGCGGCGCGCCTAAATGGCATCAAGATTGTGGATGACAAATTAATGATACGCCAAATTCGTCAGCGCGGCTCTCGCCATCAGCGAGCCTGCCATTCTCAAATTCAATATAAAACCTCACTTGACAAGCCCTCACTTGCCGCTCTGTTATCAAGCAGCCTGCTTTGCGCCGTTTTTGCCCAAAGCGCCGCCGCCCAACAGATAGACAACACTCCCGCTAATAACGGCCCCGTCCTCCTCGAGGATGATGTTGATAATCAGACGGGTAGCCAGATTGTAGACGATAGCCAGATCGCGCGCGAAGATTACCCCGCCGCCTATTTCACCCAATATGCGCCGCGCTCGGCAAATGATATGATCGAGCAAGTGCCCGGCTTTCAAGTCGAAGATCGCGATAGCTCCCGCGGCTTAGGACAAGGCGGGGCTAATATTTTGATTAATAGCGCGCGCTTAACAGGTAAAAACAGCGCCTCAGATCAACTCTCGCGTATTGCGGCCATTAATGTTGAGCGCATTGAAATTATTGACGGAGCGTCCTTAAATATTCCGGGTCTATCTGGACGGGTTGCAAATATTATTGTGAGCTCATCTGGTGGCCTCTCAGGCGTATGGGAGTGGGAACCAGAATTTCGTAGTAAATCAGAGCCAAACCCCGCCCGCGCCGAGCTGTCCATATCAGGCGAAAAGGGCACGCTAGAATATACATTTAATCTTGAGGCGGATAATAGGCGCAACATCGAAGACGGCCCAGAGCTACTAACCAATGCAGATGGTGTGCTCTTGGAAGAAAGATTTGAAAGAGTTTTAGAGGATAATGACGTTCAAATTATAGGTGCAGATCTAACATGGAAACCGCGCCCCTCTCATATAGCAACGCTCAGCACGCAATATTCTATGTTCAACATTAATGACTCCACCGATTCGGATCGCGCGCGCGCGGACACCGCGCCCGCCGACGATATGAGAGCGCTCACATCCCAAGAAACATTCTCGCGGGCAGAGGATGAAGTTAATTTTCGTCTTAGCGCAGATTATAGCCTTCCGCTTGGCATAGGCACATTAAAAGTAATCGGTGATTATCGCGACGAGCTTAGCCCGTCTGTCACGCGGCTACTCAATAGCGAAAATGACATAGAAACGTCGCGCCGTATTTTCACCCGAGATCAAGATGAAGGCGAGCGCATTTTGCGCGGCGAATATAAGTGGAAAACAGCCGCTGGGTCAGACTTGCAATTTAGCACAGAGGGCGCCTTTAATTTTTTAGATATTTTTGAAACGCGCGACACAATAGTCGATGATGTTTTAACCACGTCAATCATTGATAGCCGTGTTGAAGAAACACGCGGTGAGGCCACGCTGACCTATGGCCGCGCCCTATCAAAACGACTAAATTTGCAAAGCTCATTAGGGATTGAATATTCAGAAATCGAGCAAACAGACATTAATTTAGTCGGCGATGAATTTTCGCGCGACTTCATCCGCGCCAAAGGATTTGTCAATCTCGCCTATGCGATTGATGATAATTTTACCCTACGCGGCGGGATAGAACGCCAAGTTGGACAGCTTAATTTTGGAGACCTCATCGACAGTGCCGATCTACAAAATGATCTGGGGGACGCCACCAATCCAGACCTTGTGCCTGAGCAAAGTTGGATCGCCAATGTTGAGCTAGATAAAGATTTTGGCCAAGGCAATAGGCTGAGCCTCAATATATTTGGCGAATCCATCGAAGATGTTGTTGACCGTATCCCTATTGGCCTCACCCAAGAAGCTGTTGGCAATTTGGACGGTACAGCAACGCGGTTCGGACTAGAGCTATCTGGCGCGCTGCGCGGGGAGCGCTGGGGCTATGACGGGGTTCAAACAGAAATTACATTTAATTATTTCGACACCTCGCTGGACGATCCTTTAACGGGAGAATCGCGACCAATTAGCAATTCTGAAAACTCTTTCTGGTCATGGGCCTATCGTCACGACATTCCAAACACGGATTGGGCCTATGGCGGGGGCGCTAATGATCGGCGCAATTATCCAACCTTTAGACTTGGAACACTTATTGATAGCGAAAGCACCCTCCCGCGCACATTTATTTACATCGAACATAAAGATGTCGCGGGCGTTAAAGTACAGGCACGCCTGCTTAATTTGGTGGGTTTGGCTGATTTCCGCGAGCAAATAAATTTTTCTGGCCGCCGAAGCTTATCAGAGATCGAAGAAATTGAACGGCGTGAAATTGAAGGCGGATTATTCTTTAGGCTGCAAATGAGCGGCACATTTTAAGCTATACCTATCTCGCGTTTAAAGCGCAGGTTTAATAGATGCAGTCACGATAGGCGTTTAAAACATCACCTTCCCAGCCCCCATTATGATAGCTAATCAGCCGGTCTGCATTAGAGCGTCCCGTGCGCGCAAACCCATCAAGTTCTTGCAAAAACACCGTCTCGCTCTCGCCATAGCCATTTAAGCGGGCGCGCGCCCTAAGGCCTTGCCGTGATATGCCTAAAACACGTTTCGCAATATCTTGGAGCGTGCCATTTCTAAACGGGGTTTGCAGGCCTAATTTAGGCACGGCGCGGCGCAAATCATCGCGTTCGGCCTCGCTCCAGCCTTTAACCTCATCCCATGCCGCGTCAAGCGCGCCCTCATCATATAACAATCCAACCCAAAAAGCAGATAATGCGCAAAGCTGGTTCCACGGCCCCGTATCTGCTCCGCGCATTTCCAAAAAGCGTTTCAGGCGCACTTCTGGAAAAATTGTCGATAAATGCATTTCGAAATCATCCATAGTCGCAACCACGCCTGGCACAACATCAAGCTTTCCTGCTAGAAAATCTCTAAAGCTTTTGCCTGTCGCGTCCAAATATTGTCCATCGCGATAGACAAAATACATCGGCACATCTAGCGCATAATCAACATATTGCTCAAACCCAAATCCTTGCTCAAAGGCAAAGGGCAACATGCCAGTGCGCGATTTATCCGTATCCAGCCAAATGCGCGAGCGGTAAGATTTATATCCATTCAGCTTGCCATTTGTGAACGGGCTATTGGCAAAAAGCGCTGTTGCGATTGGCTGTAAGGCAAGACTAACGCGCAACTTTTTGACCATATCGGCTTCGCTACCAAAATCTAAATTAGTTTGAACCGTGCATGTGCGAAACATCATTTCAAGGCCATGCGTGCCCACTTTGGGCATATATTCGCTCATCACTTTATAACGGCCCTTGGGCATGACGGGAACATCTTCAAGCTTTGTATCAGGACGAAATCCAAGAGATAAAAATCCCGCGCCAATTTCATCGGCAACTTCGCGCACTTCGCGCAAATGGCGGTTCACTTCAATACAGGTTTGATGCACGGTCTCTAGCGGCGCGCCAGAGAGTTCAAATTGCCCGCCAGGCTCAAGCGAGACAGACGCGCCCCCGCGTTTAAGAGCGATAAGATAATCACCTTCCAAGACAGGTTCCCAGTCAAAACGCTGCAAACCTTCCAGCATGGCTTTGATCGAACAGTTCCCCTCATATTTAAGCGGAGTAAGCTGTTTTAGGCAAAAGCCTATTTTTTCATGCTCTGTCCCGATGCGCCATTCAGATTTTGGCCGAGACCCACTTGCCATATAGTCGATCATATCGGCTTTGGCAGCAATGGGAGCTAAAGTTTTAGCCATAATACATCCTTACAGGGCAGCGCATAATAACGCGGCATTAAAAGCGCAGCATATAAGCGTCAGAGCTGCCTTAAAATCATGCCGCATAAACCCTACCTTTTAGCGCTCACGCGCGGGCTTACAAGCCGTCATCAGACAATTTTTTGTGACCTTATCAGGCATAAAAAAAGCGGCGCAATTCCCGCCGCCTTAATCTAAAGATAAATATATGCCCGTTAAATAAGACTAATCATTTGCAGTTTTTCTTTATCCTGCCTAAATCACATAAAAGGAGAATATATATTATGTCAGGTGCTCTTATTTCGCTGCTCATTAATGTGCTAAACTTTTACATGCTGATCATCTTTGCCATGGTCATTATGAGCTGGCTCAAAGCTTTTGGTATTGCCAATATGCGTAACCCAATCGTTGCGCAAATCGACAATGCGCTAAATGCGCTAACCGAACCCGTCTTGCGGCCTATCCGAAACTTTCTTCCCAATATGGGCGGGCTTGACCTATCTCCTATTGTGCTGATTTTCGGGATATATTTCCTCATTGATCTTTTGGGCAATTTAGCCCGCGGGCAGATCCTTTAAGATTCAATATGTCTTCGTCTTTCGGGGCATAAGCAAAATTTAAGCAAAAAATAAGGCTGCCAGATTGGCAGCCTTAATATCATTATCTCATTTGGGAGAGCTGTTAAGCGCGCTCCACCATCATTTTCTTGGTCTCGGCAATCGCCTTGGCGGGATTAAGGCCTTTTGGACAGACATTGGCGCAATTCATAATCGTATGACAGCGATATAGCGCAAAGGGGTCTTCAAGACGGTCAAGACGGTCTTTATCCGCATCATCACGGCTATCAATTAACCAGCGATAAGCTTGCAGTAAAACAGCAGGGCCGAGATAACGATCCCCATTCCACCAATAAGACGGGCAAGATGTCGAGCAAGAGGCACAAAGAATACACTCATAATAGCCATCGAGCTTATCGCGATCTTCGGGTGACTGCGTCCATTCTTTTTCTGGCTCTGGCGTGCTTGTATGAAGCCAAGGCTCGATAGAGGCATATTGAGCATAGAAATTTGACAAATCTGGCACAAGGTCACGCACAACTGGCAAATGCGGCAGAGGCGAGATTGAAATGACCGAGCCTTTAAACTCATCAATACCTTTGGTGCAGGCCAGAGTGTTACGCCCGCCAATATTCATCGCGCAAGAGCCGCAAACGCCTTCACGGCAAGAGCGCCTAAAGGCTAAGGTCGGGTCAATTTCATTTTTAATCTTAAATAGCGCATCCAAAATCATCGGGCCGCATGTATCCAGATCAATCTCATAGCTGTCCCAGCTCGGCTGGCTGTCTTGCTCAGGGTCAAAGCGGTAAATCTTAAACGTCTTTGTCCGCCCGCCGCTTTGAGCAGGCCATTTTTTACCTGACGAGAGTTTGGAATTTTTAGGTAGCGATAGCTGTACCATTTAGGGCACTCCTTCATTATAAGCTCTGTATAAAGATCAGAGCCGCAATTGCATCAAAAAAAAGCAAAAACGAGGCATTTTGTTGCGATTATTATCAATTTTTACTCAACATTAAGACGCCAAGCGCCTCAAAAGCTACTCACGCGGGCTATCTGCCTCTCCTAGCAGCATATTGATGAGCGCCGCGGCCTGCGCGCTATTCCAATCTGCCTCCCCAGACAGGCGCGCCACTTCATCGCCCTGCCCGTCATATAAAATGCTGACTGGAACCCCCGCCGCCCCGCTCGCCTTAGCAAAAGCATAGCTAGGCTCATGATATAATTCCAAATTATCCGCGCCAATGGCTTGCAAAAACTCTCCCGCATCCTCAGCAGAGCCGTCTAGGCTGATGGCCACAACTTCAAATTCAGATTTATCATAACGGCCTTGCAGCGCATTAAGACTAGGAATTTCTGCCACGCAAGGCGCACACCATGTCGCCCATAGATTAACCAATACAAGCTGGCCGTCCCAATCTGACAGCGTCACATCCTGCCCCAGCTCATTTTGAAAGACAGTTACAGGCGGGACGGGCGCAGGGCGTTTAATCTCAAGTTTAGCCAGCGCGCCGCGGCGCATTTGCTCTATGCGCTCAATTTGACTAAGACGATTTTCACCTTCAATCAATTTTGGCGTAGAACATGACTTTAAAATCACGTAAGCAACCGCCAAGACCGCAATCCAAAGCATGGCTTTAATCAAGATTGCAATTACCCCCCGCTCAGGGCGCAGGCTTTGAGTATCATTATTTTCAGGTTGGCTCATGAGCAAAACTTCTAATTCTAAAACTTCAAAAAACTCCAAAGGCGCGGCCCAAAAAGGTCAAAGCATGTGGGGCGGACGCTTTTCTGACAAGCCCGCCGATATTATGCAAGCCATCAATGTCTCCATTGATTTTGACCGCCGCTTATATGCCCAAGACATTCGCGGAAGCCGCGCCCATTGCGCTATGCTTGCCGCTAAAGGCATTATTACGCAAGAGGACAAAGACGCAATTTTAGGCGGTCTGGATAAAATTGAAGCCGAAATTGAAGGCGGCACATTTGAATGGAGCCGTGAGCGCGAAGATATTCACCTTAATATTGAAGGCCGCCTAACCGAGCTGATTGGCGAGGCGGCGGGACGGCTACATACTGGGCGCTCGCGCAATGACCAAGTCGCCACAGATTTTCGCCTTTGGGTGCGCGGGCAGCTTGATAATTTCGATGAGCGTTTAACCGCTTTGCAAAAAGCTTTGCTAGAGCAGGCCGCGCAAAACACGGATACAATCATGCCCGGCTTCACTCACCTTCAAACGGCCCAGCCCGTTACTTTTGGGCATCATATGCTCGCCTATTTAGAAATGTTCTCGCGCGATCAAGGGCGCATAAAGGATTGCCGCAACCGCATGAATGAAAACCCGCTTGGCGCGGCTGCCCTCGCTGGTACGCCCTATCCAATTGACCGCGAAATGACAGCTAAAGCTTTGGGCTTTAACGCCCCTATGGCTAATTCACTTGATGCTGTCTCTGCGCGCGATTTTGCGCTCGAAGCCTTATCGGCCGCCAGCATTTGCGCCACACATTTATCGCGCCTCTCAGAAGAAATTGTGATCTGGACAAGCGCGCAATTTGGCTTTGTAAAATTATCTGACAAATTCACCACTGGTAGCTCCATCATGCCGCAAAAACGCAACCCCGATGCTGCCGAGCTTATCCGTGCCAAAGTGGGCCGTATTATGGGCGCGCTGACCAGCTTGACCATTGTCATGAAAGGCTTACCGCTCGCCTATTCTAAAGATATGCAAGAAGATAAAGAACCCGTCTTTGACGCCTTTGAAGCGCTTGATTTAGCCTTGACCGCTATGACGGGAATGATAGGTGATTTAAGCCCGCAAAAAGAGCGACTCGCCGAAGCGGCGGGCGATGCTTTTTCAACCGCGACCGATCTTGCCGACTGGCTTGTGCGCGCGCTTAATATGCCCTTTCGTGAGGCCCATCATGTGACAGGCGCGATTGTTGCCCTCGCCGAAAAGACAAGCAAAACGCTTGACGCCCTAGAGCTATCTCAGATGCAAAGCGTTCACAGCGCAATCACTCAAGATGTCTATAGCGTGCTCTCCCCGCTCGCCTCGGCTAGCTCGCGCACGAGCTATGGCGGCACAGCGCCCAGCGAAGTTGCTCGACAAGTGGCGCGCTGGCGCGGCAAACTTGGATAGCTTGGCTAGATTTATAAGCGAGAAAGCCTAAGGGCTAAGCATCTAACGGCTAGAAAGCGTATTCACATAGGCGATGACATCAATCATGTGCTGATCTGTGTCTAGATCGCCCATAATCGCGGCCATTTGCGCGCCGTAAATATCTTGCTCATGGGCGCCGCGGCGGCCATCTTTAAATTTATGCATTTGGCGCAAAAGATACCAATCACTCATGCCCGCAAGACGGGGTGAATTTAGCGCCTGTAAGCCCATCGCATCATCGGCGTGGCAAAGCGCGCAATATTCATCATAAATCTGTTTGCCATTGGCAACATTCCCGCTCACAAGCGGGGCGGCAGGCTCATCAGGCATAAGCTGAATATAGGCGGCCAAATCAGCCGCGATAGAGGACGGTAAATCCGAGACATGATAGGCCATCTGGCTGCCCCAACGATCCCCGTCACGCGTGCCGAGAATGCCCGCCGTATAATTTTCAAATGAGCGCGCCAAATACCACTCTGATTGCCCCGCAAGTTTGGGCGATTGAAGTGTGAGATTTCCCTCGCCATTACTGCCGTGACAGCCTGAACATACGGCTTGATACAGCCCTGCTATCGGCCCCATTTCTGGCGGGATGGGCGGGCCTGCGGGCGGAGCTAATTTTATACCATCATGCGGCGCAAGGGCGGGCGCACCGCTGGGCAAAACCCATTGCTTGAGCGCGGCATCAATACGGTCGCAATTATAAATATAAACCTCACGGCGCAGATGGCTCGGCCCGCCTGTTGCAATACCGTCAGCGGGGTGAACCACAACGCAAAATGCGTCACGGCCATGACGCGGCAACATTTCCAGCGTGCCATCCGCGCGGTAAATAAATTGCTGCAAAGGAGTATCACTACAGGTCTCAAGCATAATATGGGCGCCGCGCTCTATGCGTGTGGCTTGCGCGCATAGATCATAGGCTGGCAAATAAATTTGCCCGGGCTTGGGATAATCCATTTGAAATGTCGCATCGCGCCACCCTTCGGGCTTGCATGTATGCACTGATAGAGGCTCGACTGTTTGCGCATTTGCGCCAAAACCAAAAACATCAAAACAGTAATATTCATCCTCATCTAGCGGGTCTTTAAGCTGAATATTTCCGCCTTTAAAGTCTGATGTTTTAATATCTAAATCGGCCAATGTTAGCGCGCGTGGTGCAGATGGCACAGACGGCGCGGGCGACACAGAGTCCGCAGTAGAGTGAGGGGACGTTGATCGGGTTTGCTGCTGACAGCCCCCCATAGTCATGAGCGTCGCCAATATAAGGCAAAGTCCGCGTCTATACATAATACTCCCCTAAGCTTTGCGCTCATTATATGGATGTTTTTATATGAATGTTTTTCTGGAGCCTAATAAGCCAAGACGAGTCGCGCAAGAGGCGCAGCTTAGCGCGGCCCAGAAGATGGGCCTAATCTAAATCACTTTGGTGTGAGATGTTAAATGTTCAGATCATTTATTTTAGACCGCTAAATTTTCTCTGTGATCTTAATGGCCACACGGCATCCCGTATCAATGATTTTAGACAGCAGAGCATAGCCAGGGGCCTCATGGGCGCCCTCTTCTATAGCCAGATCGCGATGGGCCAGCTCATCTTCACGAAACTGGGTAAATTTGGCGGATAAGTCTGGATGGCTGTCTTTGACCTCTTCAATCTGGTCGGCATAATGCTGCTCGATCACAGTCTCAACCGCTTCTGTACAGGCATGAGCGGCTTTCTCGCCCATCAGCGCCGTCACCACGCCCAGCCCAAACCCCGCCACATTCCAAATCGGCGTCATAGCTGTCGGGCGCACCTCATATTCATTGAGCAGCTCATCAAATGCATCTAAATGTTTTTGCTCTTCCTCTTGCATATGTTTGAGCTGATCTGCGATTTTTTGCGTTTTAGCACTGCGGCCAAAGACGGCTTGCTGGCCCTTATAAATCGCCACCGCGCCATATTCGCCGGCATGATCAACCCGCAAAATCTCACCAAGACGCGCCGAGGCTTTGGCGTTTAATTTAGCCCCCGGGCGGGACGGGCGGCTCTGTCTATCGCTATTATTGGACATATACTTGCCTTAAGCCTTTCTAATCACAAAAATCGTCATAAGCGCGGCCATCAAAGATATAGCCGCGTTCCATCCTGCCATTGACAGGCCTAACATAGACCACGTCACATCAGAACAAGCTGGGGCCTCAATCGGTTTATTAAGCGCATCCAGCAGGCTATCCACGCTAAAACCGCCAGACGTTCCCGCATTCACCGCGCAGCTTTTAGGCCCTTCAAACCAGCCATATTCAACGCCGACATGCCAAAAGGCGAGGCCAAAACTAAGCAAAAAGCAAAGCGCAATAAGCGCCAAAGCCGCGCGTTTTACATGAAGCGAACGCGATAAGGTGGGCGCGGCAAGGGTCAGTAAAATTGCCAAAATAGACGCCGCCATAACCGCCTTATGAGCATGTCTTTGCCAATAGCACATTTGGCAAGGATTAAGCCCGCCAATATATTGAAATGCATAAGCCCCGCCCAAAAGAGCCGCCGAGATTAAAAAGCTCACAATGGGCCAATAATGGCGCAAAAGGCCTAATGGCGGCCTCTTTGAGAAGGAGCTTATGTCGGAGGGGTGATTATCCATAATTGTAAAATAGGCTTTTAATTTTGCCTTGTCGCGCGGCAAAATGGCCAAATATCATCTAATTATGCCCCAAAAGCCCTCTAATACACTGAATTTACAGAAAAGTTTTGCACATTTTAATCCACAGGGTTAAGAATGCTTAACAATTATACGTTATGTGGGCGCATTATAATGGCAGGCTTTGTGGGAAAGACTGTCTGAGGGAAACACGAATATACTCTAGTAAGAATACGCTCTAAATGGCCACACAGATTACTCATATAAATTCCTCGCCTTTAAACGGCGAGCGTCATGGCGAACAGCTCCATATTGGACAAGAGCTTGAGCGTGCCCGCATGGCCGCAGGGCTAAGCCTTAATGATGTCTCCCAGCAGCTCCATATTGGAACGGATTATCTTGCCGCAATTGAACGTCTGGATAAAGACGAGTTGCCCAGCCTTGGCTATGTGCTCGGCTTTGTGCGCAGCTATACTAAATTTTTAGGCCTTAATACGCATGACGCTATAGAGCGCTATAAAGTTGAAAGCGAGATTCCGCGCGACCTTGGCGTGCGAAACGCCCCTCACTTTGTAGAGCAGCGCGAAATTAGGCTGCCCAAAGGCTCAGTAGCGGCAGCCTTAATATTGGGATGTTTTTGCACAATGGCCTTTTGGTATGCTGGCTCCTCAGAAGCGGGGCAAG
Source organism: Robiginitomaculum sp. (assembly GCA_023301505.1). Taxonomy (GTDB): domain Bacteria; phylum Pseudomonadota; class Alphaproteobacteria; order Caulobacterales; family Maricaulaceae; genus Robiginitomaculum. The sequence goes on along the minus strand of JALZUP010000325.1, from coordinate 588 downwards.
TTCAAGCTCTAGCGCTCACCCCTGTAGCCGAGCAAGGCCCGCTTATAGCCGCCGCAGAAAATGACCCTAATCTGATTAAATTGCGCGCCATCGGCCCAAGCTGGGTAGAGGTCAAAGATCAAAGCGGACAAATTATGGTCTCGCGAATTTTTGTTTCAGGCGAAGTTTACGAAGCTCCTAAAAATTCAGGCCTGACAATTTCTGCCCGTGACGGCGGAGCCTTAGAGCTTTATCGCGGCGGTGAGCTATTGGGCTATATTGGGCAAAAAGGCCAAGTGGTTAGAAATCTAGCTTTAGAATAGATAGGCGAGGCCGCAAGCTCTGCTATTTGCGCGAGGCCTGATTTATCAAAACTGGCTCCACCATATATTGACTTAAAGTCGGATCCTGCGGCGTTCCAGCCAGTACGGGATGGTTTTGTATGGCGCTCACCACATCCATACCCGACACAACTTGTCCAAATAAGGCCAGTCCCTGTCCATCGGCAACCCGCTCCCCGCCATGATCGAGTATTTTATTCTCGCCAATAGAAATATAGAAAAAAGCAGCGCTGCCACTATTAGCATCTGCATTGCGCACAATTCCAAC
>JALZUP010000324.1 GCA_023301505.1 Robiginitomaculum sp. | reverse complement strand
CGATCGATCTTACAGACTCAGGGAATAGCACAAGATCGTGAACGTATTCGTCAAGAAGGCCCACCCGAAATTAGCACTAACTCCTTAAACACTGCTGTCCATAATATTCTTAAAAACAGTTCGCTTACTGCCGATCGCGTTGCCTCAGCGGTGCTTAGATTACCGCAAGGGTTTTCCTATTCGTGCGGGACGACAGACTATTGCACGGCGATAGGTGGAATAGTGAAGTACCGGTATTATATTGCCTCACTGATTGGCTGTAGTTATGAGCGCAAAACACTAGCGACTTGCGGTTATCGTATGGGATTAGACATTCAGTCGACGCTAAGCTCAAACAGTGGTTGGAGGAACAATCTACTGGCGAGCCAGGGAGCCAGGTTGACAGCAACCACTCTTCAGTCAAGCCTTGAGTACCGTGATTGGGAATGGGTAATTGTCGACGGAATCACGCCCAAGTAAATTAGTGTTATTGGCTAGGAATATAGGTGAGGATTGCGTGTTCTTTGTGCCATAAGTCAATGTCTACCTGGGCGACGACGTGCGGCTCAGGAGTAATTTACGGCGTGTGGTCGCGTGTTGGTATTGAGTAAATTTGAGGTGCTTGTGGAGAATTGCCGTAGCGCCAGTGAATGCTTCACCATTTGTAGGCGCGATCCGTTATTCGGATCGAATCCTACGCTTCTACATAGGCGGAAAGCGTTGATATTTTCATGTTATTGCCGCCCTTTTCAAGTCGAGATATAGTATCTTGCCCAACATCTAAAATATCTCCAATCTCAGTCTGCGTGACATCCAAAAACTCTCTCAGTTGGGTAAGAGTCGCCTTTGATGCAATGATTTCAGCGGCTCCTGCTTCTATTTTTTTCTCGCCTTTCCGGTGACATTTTTCCATCTTGCTTTTTAATGTAGCCATTGCCTATTGTCCTGTTCGTTGCAAGTAGTTTGAGAATCTGCGATCGGCCGTTGTGATCAGCTTCTTATAAAAACGTTTTTGATTAACACCACGTTTGTCAGCTGCAACTAAGACCACAAAAGATCGTCTACGATCGAATTCAAACACTTTATCAATAAGGGAGGTGACATGGTACTTGTTACGATTGACACAGCAGTGTTAGTTATTGTGCCAGCCAGTAAACGCTCTTTTTTCACCGCATCCTTAACTAGACGCTCTTCTTCGCTATTACCAAGGACCCCAGAATATTCCGGCTTAGTCACTTGTATGATTACCGCTGTGACGATTAAGAAAATAACGGGTTACCCTATTCAGGGACCGTGAGTGGATTTCTCTGACAGGCCACTACGTCAGACCAAAAAACAAGAATGAAAAAAATAATAAACCATTGCTAAACGCCTAAGCAAGCGGAGCGCGTAGACGCTAGGGATATAAAAGGCGGCACAGCCGTCCCGTCGGGATGAAGCGAAGCGCAACCTGCAGTAGCCCGACCCCAGCGGGGGAACGCAACCACTGACCATGACGGCGCTTGGCGTTGCGTCCATCACCCGCCATGGTTCGAGCGCTTTGTGTTTGCCGGCGTGAGAGGCCCATGATCGGCCTAAGGGTAGTTGGACACCAAAGGCAATGACGCTCTATCGGTGACAACCGTACCGAGCCCTACCAAGACCGAGTACGTAGCCCTCGTCGGGGCTGCGCTATCTCCTGTTTTTTCTGCGGCAATTAACTGCGGGTTTTGGCCAGCATTCACACCTTGTTCTGTTCTTTGACATACGTCACCTCTGGGAACATTATCTCCCTAAAATGAGTGTTTACCAAATCGGGGGAACTCCAGTCGCAGTAAAGTTCGCGTGAGCTAGGCGTTATGTGAAAAGGTGTAGTGGACAGGTAGCCCTTTGGGAGCATTTGCAGACCAGTACTTGCGTAGCAACAAGCTCTTAACTATAGTAGAGCCAGTGCTGCAGGGCGCATCCGGCTCGCGGAAAGAGGATAACCCCACCTGTTGTTTTACCATTTACAAGCTAATTCGGCTTTCTGTGCTTTCGCGAGTTAAGCGCAATCTTTCTGGAGAGCTCGAATGAAGCACCTTCCACAAAACCCTAGTTTTGAATACCTTCGTCGTGAAGCCCGTGGGCTACGCGCAAAGCATCGCTCGAAGGACATATCCGTATTTAAGATCATTGGGCACTTTGACACATCATTTCATGGTTTAGATCAAGATGAAGTCTTTGCTCGGAAATTTTCAATTATAGATGCGCAGCGTGTAACAGCTCGGCAGTATTGCTTCGCTAGTTGGCGTCGATTGAAACTTTTTGTTCAGAAGGAAACTGAGAAAACTAGTGCGTATAACCCTGTACTGCGACAGGACCTTCTAAGGCGCAATGAAATGCGGCTGGCGCTCATACGTCGCGCTAAAGATAAAAGGCCTGGATCCCAAGAGAGTCTGCGTGCATTCAACGAAGAGTCGCAAGAAATAGTAAGGAAGATTTATGAGCGTTTCGGGTGGCCGGGTCCTCAGCTAGTAAGGCGTGATGGACTAGAGGCATGTTATTGGTTGGCGGTTAGCCACTCAGGTAACAGCAAGTTTCAATACGAATGCGCAATGCTAATGAAAGAGGCATTACCAAAAGGCGAGTGCTACGGGTTGGAGTATGCAGTCACAATAGACAGATGGTTATGCTTATCTTATAAGCCCACGATATATGGTTGCTTCAATGATTTTAATGTGGAGACAGGCCGTGTCGAATACACCAAGGATTTTATTGATCCAGTAAATATCAACAAGAGAAGAGCGGAGGTTGGTTTGCCAAACTTTGAAGCTGCGAACCAGGATCTACATGTACGTTCAACTGCTCAGAAATGGCCACGGTTTACCAAAGCGGATTGGGAGAAAATGAAGCGCCAGTGGTCTCTTGAAGGTGGTTATATTTCAGGGTAAGAGTGTTGAGTTGAACTCACATAACGAATAGGATAGATCGCCTTTTTACGGCGATCTTATCCAATGGTTGTACGAAGCGGAATCGAAGGGAGTGGTAGGCCTATAGGAAATTGATCGCCGTTTACACAGTAAAATCAATCTTAGCCGAGGTTGTTCACGGTGTGGAACTAGCGCATTGGAGATATAAGCCTTTGTCCATGACTGAATATTCTAGAAATTTCGGCGTCATTATGGTCTTTTTTCCTAGTTTATAAATTGATCAGGCGTAGCAAAGCAATGGCGCTTAAAACAAGAGATGCCAATAAGAATGTAGAAACGAAGACTTACGCTTTAAGTTATCTAGGCAATGCCCGCGCCTTGAGCCATTCGAAGGAAGGTCATTAGGAAATCCGGGCGATGTTAAACCGGTGGGTAGAGGGGTAAGCGAGTTGCGAATCAACTATGGCCCTGGTTATCGTGTTTATTACACGCAAGTGGGCAACGAGCTGGTTATTTTACTTTTAGGTGGAGATAAGTCCTCGCAAAGTAACGACATCAGAAAGGCGAAAGAACTAGCTGGAGCATTGTGAAGAACGATGGCAAAAACGAAAACATACGATTG
>JALZUP010000323.1 GCA_023301505.1 Robiginitomaculum sp. | reverse complement strand
TAGTTAAGTCTTATCCAGAAGTAAATTGATGCTATTTGAAGAGAGTCTTTGACTCTTTTATGCGCAATGCTATGCCTAATCTATACAAAATTAATTAGGTAGCTGTCCCTGAATTAAAGTAAGGAAGTATTCTTTATTTAAGGGAGGTTTTTTTAGGGCATTTATGCGAAGAATATGCGCGATCATTGCTATATGTTTATCAATTCCCTCTGCGCCAGCCTATGCGGTGACGGGAGTGGGTGAGGTGGGTGTTGAAATCCTGCCTAACATTTTACACCTTGATAAAGACACGGCCCTTGAATTCTGCCAACAAAATGCAAGCTTACCCAATTGTGACATTGTCATCGCCAGCAATCATGAAAGTGAGATACGCCCTGTATTGATAGCCGAAAACGATAACTTTACGACGGCGTTAGATCGAGCATTATCAGACGAAGAATACCCCATCCGCATGATAAATTTTGAGTGATAAAGGCTTTTGCGGATGATGAGGCATAATGAGAAACAGTAAAATGGTGCCACGAGAGGGAATTGAACCCTCGACCTCACCCTTACCAAGGGTGCGCTCTACCACTGAGCCACCGCGGCACGTCATTTTTAAAGAGCCTCAGGCGGGTAAACCCGCTACGGCTTTTTTACCTTCCGCTGTCGCTAAAGCTATGGCGGGCAAGCAGGACGGTGAGGTCTGCTATAGGGTAGTCACTTTCGCCCATAGCGTGCTTCTCGCACACTTGAGGGAGTTAATGATGCAAGCTATAATATTTTCACTTCCCTGTCACGCGCAATTTGCTTATAGTCTCCTTGTTTTCAAGAATAAAAAGATTTGGTAGGTTATGGGCGGTCCACAGCAGAAAAAAGAAAAAGCAGATGCGCGCGCCGCCGCGTTGCGTGACAATTTAAAAAAGCGCAAAGCTTTCATTAAGAAAAGCGGTGATGCCACGGTGAAAAACAAAAACCGTAACGCCATCGGTGGTGGTACAGAGGAAGACGCGCTAAAAGAAACGAATTAGGAAATGAACATGCAGAATTTAAAACCAGAAACACAAATTGAGCACGCCCCCGGCATTATGCCCGACCATTGGATACGCGAGCAGGCGGTTAATCATGGGATGATTGAACCCTTTGTGGAAAAGCAAACGGCGGAAGGTAAAATCTCTTATGGTCTTTCTTCGTTCGGTTATGACTCACGCTGTTCGGATGAGTTTAAGATTTTCACCAATGTTGATAGCGCTGTTGTTGACCCAAAGAATTTCAGCAATGACAGCTTCGTTGATCGTCAAACCGATGTTTGCATTATTCCGCCAAACAGTTTTGTTTTAACGCGCTCGGTTGAGTATTTCCGCATTCCAAAAGATGTGCTTGTTGTCTGTTTGGGTAAAAGCACCTATGCGCGTTGCGGGTTGATCGTGAACGTCACGCCGTTGGAACCCGGTTGGGAAGGGCATGTGACGTTAGAAATTTCGAATACAACGCCACTACCTGCGAAGGTCTATGCCAATGAAGGTGTGGCGCAGTTCTTATTCTTCAAAGGCTCAAGCGATTGCGAAGTCACCTACGCGGACCGCGCAGGAAAATACATGAAACAAACAGGCGTGACTTTGCCACGGGTTAAGAAGTAAGCAAAGAAAATTATATGGGGAGTGACCAAGTTAATACGCCGTATATTTTTTCTGTGATTAACGACAAACCCGCAGTTAAATAAGCGCAGAAAATAAAATTTGACAGCCTACTAATTTTTTAGTAACTTTTGTGGATGAGCATAGAAGCATTAGAAAAAGCGATTGAAATCGCAGGGGGGCAATCGGCGCTGGGGCGTTTGATTGATCGGGATCAAAAAGCAATTTGGGCGTGGATTAATACCACCCAAAAAGTACCCGCCGAAGACGTTCTTAAAATTGAAGAAGCCGTTGAGGGCAAAGTCACCCGTCACGAATTACGCCCAGACATATACCCGATAACACCCGCAATGGATAAAATGCGTGTCACAGGCGGTTGTAAGCTAAATGGCGAGATTAAAATCTCTGGTGCAAAAAACGCTGCGCTAAAACATATGTGCGCCTCCATCCTCACGGATGAGCCTTTTATTTTAAAAAACATGCCGACCACTTTACGCGATGTGAAGTTTTTAACCCAAGTGCTAGAACAATTGGGTGTTACCGTTGATTTAGACCACGATAAAAAAATTGCGACCTTGCATGCAAAAGAGATTACCAGTCACGTTGCGCCCTATGATTTAGTGCGTAAAATGCGTGCTTCCATCTTGGTGCTTGGCCCTTTATTGGCACGAACAGGTAAGGCGCACGTGTCGCTTCCTGGGGGGTGCGCGATTGGCGGACGCCCTGTGGACTTGCATTTGACGGGGTTAGAAGCCCTTGGTGCGACGATAGAATTGGAAGAGGGTTACGTTAAAGCCAGCGCGCCGGAGGGCGGCTTAGTTGGTGCAGAAATTATTTTCCCACTCGTGTCTGTTGGTGCGACTGAACATCTGATGATGGCGGCGACTTTGGCAAAGGGGGAGACAATTCTTCGCAACGCCGCGTGCGAGCCAGAAATTGTTGACCAATTTGTCATCATGCCGCCAAGCCAGCGGTGATTGACATAATATTGCGCGCAGCGCTGGGCGCTTTCCGCAACGATGTCAGATGCCTGACGTTTTGTGCCGACAAACATGATGCGGCCACCAGCGGCAGCAACTTCGCGGGCTTGCACCAAAGCTTGATGCAAAAGCGGTACAGTCTGTGACAAATCAAGAATATGAATGTTAGAGCGGTCCCCAAAGATATAAGGGGCCATTTTTGGATTCCAGCGGTGAGTCTGGTGACCAAAGTGAACGCCAGCTTCGAGCAATTGACGCATAGAGAATTCAGGTAGTGCCATTGGATTTTCTCCTTTTCCGGTTGGCCTCACGCAGGCTTGCAATTTTGTTCAAGGGTTTGAACTTAATCACCGGATCGACATCATCTCTATGTAATGTGAGATGCGCCGGACCTGCGCTGTGAATTTAATGCGCGCTAATTAGCAGATTTGTGCCTGAAAGCAAGCCTTAAATGGCAAAAATCAGACGGCCGCCCATAGCGAGATAGTCATAAAACCTTCCTTAAAATCACGCTTGAAATCACGCTTGGAATCAGGCGCTAAGGCGGTCAATTTTTTCTACGCCGGGCACGCTGCGCAAAGCATTATATACGCCGATCTCCATAGAATGCTGCCCGTCCAAAGCAAGTTCGCATTCTCGGCTCTCACTAATGGGGAATATAACGCTAATTTTTCCAATTTGCTCGGCAGGCGCATTTTTAAAACTATCAATGCGCTGCTCCAAAGCCTGCGCGCAGCTAGCATCTTTGAGGTAGATTTTAAATGCCCTCACCCTATCGCTTTTGCCTTGGGTGTCGAGCATGCTGACATTGTTAGAAAAGAGCTTAAGTTCCCCGTCGCGGGCCTCAGCCTTGACCGTAATATCAACAAGGCTACCCGCCTGCATGATCTCACGTTTTGCTATCAAAAGCTCCTCACCGACAAAAACTTCATAACTGCCCGTCGGGTCGGAGACCTCAAGATAGGCAAACCTCTTGCCGCGCTGAGACATACGTTCCTGACGCTTACGCACAACCCCTGCCAGCCGCATCAGCTTTGGCCCGCGCTGATTGCCATAAGCGGCTTCAATATTAGCCGCCATGACATGTTTCGACAAAGCGCCCATATGGCTATCAAGGGGATGGCCAGATAGGTAAAATCCAACTGCCGTCAATTCCTGATCAAGGGTCTGCATATTCTCCCAAGACGCGGCCTCTGGCAGCTCAGGCTCTGACATAGCAATGTCGGCCTCACCAAAAAGGCTGACCTGCGCAGAATTACGCTCTTGCGCCGCGCGCGCTCCAATGGACTGCAATGTCGCCGCCGCCGCAAGCGCTATGGCCCTATTTGGCTCAAGGCAATCAAAACCGCCGCCGCGCGCCAGATTTTCAAAGGCGCGTTTATTGACAATGCGCGTATCAATGCGGCGAGCAAAATCAAACAAATCAGTAAAAGGGCCGCCCTGCTCGCGCACTTCTACAACATGTTGCATTGCCGATAAGCCCACATTTTTTAGCGCGCCAAGCGCATACATAAGCTTGCCGTCTCGCACAGCAAAATCAGCAAATGTATTATTCACGCAAGGCGCGACTATCTCTATTTTTAAGCGCTTTGCCTCGGCATGAAATTGCGCCAGCTTATCCGTATTCGCCAGATCAAGCGACATAGAGGCCGCGATGAAATGAGCTGGAAAATGCGCTTTAAGATAGGCCGTTCGAAAGGAAATCATCGCATAAGCCGCGGCATGGGATTTGTTAAACCCATAGCCCGCAAATTCATTGACCAAATCAAAAATCTTATCAGCGAGCTGCCCATCTACATCATTCTTGGCTGCCCCTTCAATAAACCGCGAGCGCTGACGATCCATTTCGGCTTGGTCTTTTTTACCCATAGCTCGGCGCAAAATATCCGCATCACCGAGAGAGTATCCAGACAAAACCTGCGCAATTTGCATGACCTGTTCTTGGTAAATGATAATGCCGTAAGTTTCTTTTAGAATAGTCTCAAGAGAGGGATGCGGATAGGTAATCTCAGTCTTACCGTTTTTACGATTGATATAATCGTCAATATTTTTCATCGGCCCAGGACGATAAAGCGAGATCAAAGCGGTTAGCTCTTCAATCGTGTCAGGCTTCATTTTGCGCAATACATCGCGCATGCCTGAACTTTCTAGCTGAAACACACCATCAGATGCGCCTTCAGCCAAAGGCTCATAGGCTTTTTTATCGGTGACACTCACACTATCAAGGTCAACAATTCGGCCTTCTTCAGCCAGATATTTCACCGCGCGGTCAATCACCGTGAGGGTTTTAAGCCCCAAAAAATCAAATTTTACGAGGCCCGCTTTCTCCACCCATTTCATGGTGAATTGCGTCGCGGGAACATCAGAGCGCGGATCGCGATAAAGCGGGACAAGCTGAGTGAGCGGACGATCGCCAATAACAACCCCCGCCGCATGGGTAGAGGCATTGCGGTAGAGCCCCTCAAGCTGCAGCGCCGTCGTCAATAGCTCCTGCACGGCAGGCTCACTATCGCGCGCCTCTTGCAAACGCGGCTCTACATCAATGGCCTCTTTAAGCGTAACTGGATTAGCGGGATTAGATGGCACAAGTTTGGCCAAACGGTCAACTTGCCCTAGCGGCATTTGCATAACCCGCCCCACATCACGCACCACGGCGCGCGCCTGTAATGTTCCGAAAGTGATAATATGGGCAACCTGTTCACTGCCATATTTCTCTTGCACATAATGAATGACTTCGCTGCGCCGCTCTTGGCAAAAGTCAATATCAAAATCGGGCATGGATACACGTTCGGGATTTAGAAAGCGCTCAAACAGTAGGCCGTAACGCAGCGGATCTAAATCCGTAATCAATAAGGCCCATGCCACCACAGAGCCTGCACCTGAGCCCCGCCCCGGCCCGACAGGAATGCCCTGTTCTTTGGCCCATTTAATAAAGTCCGAAACGATTAGAAAATAACCGGGAAATCCCATTTGCTGAATAACGCCTAGCTCAAAATCTAGCCGGTCTTTATAGGCCTGCTCGCTCTGTGCCATGTCATCAAGCTCGCGTAACTTTTCTAGCCGCGCTTGCAAACCGTCACGGGCTTGCTGGGCTAAAATATCGGCTTCACTGACGCTACCATCACCGAAATTAGGAAGGATAGGCGCGCGGGTACGCGTACGAAAGCTAATACGCTTAGCAATCTCAACCGTGCTCTCCAGCGCCTCTGGCAAATCCTCAAATAGCTTGGCCATTTGGTCTGGAGTCTTCATAAAATGTTCGGGCGTGACGTGACGCCTGTCTTTTTCAAGGATATAGCTGCCCTCAGAAATCGCCAAAAGCGCATCATGGGCAGCATGCATATAGCGGTCTTCAAAATAAGGCTCATTGGTGGCCACTAAAGGCAAGCCCATCTCATAAGCCATATCCAGCAAGGCGGGCTCTGTAACCCCCTCCGATGGCTGTCCGTGGCGCTGCACCTCAACATAAAGCCGATCAGGATAAAGTTCTTTTAACTGCCCCATAAAGCGCGCGGCTTCTTCGCTGCGCCCATCAGCCAAAAGGCGATTGATAAAGCCATCATGCCCGCCCGTCATGGCAATCACGCCGCCACTATGCGCTTTTAAAACAGACCATTTAATATGGGCCAGCTCTGTCGCTTCAACATCCAGATAGGCACTAGAGGATAGCGCCATCAAGTTCTCATAGCCCTGCTCTGTCTGCGCCAGTAAGGCAATGGTCCCGTTCGGCTCACGGCGCAGCTCGCCCGGCTGGCCTGGCATCTCTAAATCAATTGAAAGCGTGCAGCCAATAATGGGCTGCACAGCTTCGCCCGATAAGGTTTCTGAAAATTCCAGCGCGCCGCATAAATTATTTGTATCCGTTAGGCCCAGCGCCGGCATACGGTGATCATAACACCATTTGGCTAGCTGCTTAATCTTAAGCGCGCCCTCAAGCATGGAATAAGGCGAGCGCACACGCAAATGGATAAATCCCGGCCCATCCTTACGGCCATGAGCTGCGGCTGTGCGCGCCATATATCCACCTCACCTATCTCGTCACCTATCTCGCCATTGCGCGCCTCTTTTAGCCGAGCGCTTTATGACTTAACAATTATCCACCGATAACCATCATCCAGATTGTCATCATAGTGACAAAGCCCGCCAAGACCATACCCGAAGTTACATCCATAACGATCTGTTTCATCATTCTCTCCACTTACCCACATTGTTTCTATCTACACCCACAGTGTTCTTACTATGTTCTACATAGTTATTCACCTTTTGTTCCAATGTCAAATGAAAAACGAATCAAATTCAAACCCCATCAAAATAGGCGCAGCGCTTGGGAAGGTAGGCTCTCCTTTAATATAAAGCTCAGATAAGCATTAGCAAAGACCAGCGCCTATGAGAGATGCGCATAAAAAAACAGGATTGGCTTAAGGGGGGGCCAATCCTGTAAGTTATAAAACGATCGAGGGAGGATCATTTATGTGTCTCTAGGGGGAGAAGAGATAAGTCTTTTAAACCTCAAAGCCCTATCACATACAACCAAACCTTCTGTGATATGGATGTGAGCCAGATAATATCCAGAAGAACAGACCGCCTGTATGTGTTCTAATTCCAGACAATTTGACTTACCGCTCCAAGCTTTACTGGTACTACTAAGGCGGAAACATACAGAAATTATTGCGTGTCTTAAGACGCTCAAAGTAAGCTACTCAGTTGTTTTCGGATAAGCCAGCAAGATGGAGCGTTGACGAGAATATATTGATGTTTTCATGCCGCTAGACTAGCATCACCATAGAAAATGGTGCCAATGTGACAAAGTCGATTAGGGCGATATTTCGCTATTAGGTGTTTTATG
>JALZUP010000322.1 GCA_023301505.1 Robiginitomaculum sp. | reverse complement strand
TTGGTGAAGATCGCGCTACCGGCGCAGCTCGCTTATCTGGTCCTCTTTAGTTACAGCTTCTTCTTCGATGGGCTGAGTGGAATTACGATCACGGTTGGAACCATCGCGACGCTGGCACTGCTCATGATCAATACCGCGCGAGTGGATTGGGGCACGATCTTTGGAAAGAAAAGTCCGCCGACTCCCCCGGTGATGCCATCTTAAGAAGCGCGTTAAATATGACGCACATCAATTTTGACGCGCGTTAGTTTTTGATTAGGTCGATCCAGAAGTGTCTGAGCTCAATCTGCGAATCATCAATCCGGATGTGTCTTGATGAGAGTTCAGTGAGGCGGCCTTTGGATTGATTGGGCGTCAATTTCAGGTGGTCAAAGTTTGTCCATTTGGCCCGTGTTCCTTCCGGTGGAGAGGCTGCTACTTCAGAAACCCACGAATTGATTTCCTTTAACCAATTTCCCTCTTTTTTGGGAGCTTGGATATAGGCAAAAATGTATGCGAAGGGGATTCCTTTGGCGTGATCGTTCTCTTTGTAACGTTCAATTCCTCCAGATCGGGGGCGGGAGCCATTTTTTACGCGGTCGCCGATGACGTATTCGCGTCGGCGGCGGGAGTCCGGGGTTGGGAGACGTTTTGCTTCGATGGTCGAGATGGGCTGATCCCGATGGATGGAGCGGCTCCCGATTGTGATGCCGGAAATGGGGCGGGGGCGAATCCCCATATCGGCACTGCGTCCCTTGTCTTGGGGTTGTTGATTGGTGAAGGCGATTGTCGGTAAATCGCTTTCGGCGCAGGCGTTCAGGTAATTGCTCAGCCAGTCCGTGAGGACATCCTCTAGCGTTTTGGGATTATGGTATCGGGAGTCGGAAGCCCATTCAGGCAAGCGCCTTTTGAGGAATTCACAGATTGCTTCGTGAACCAGTTGTTCGTTGGCGAAGTCCGGGGTGAATTCGCCGCTGAAAGATTGCCGTGAATAGTTTGGGAGCACTGGGTGGGGCAGATGGGGTTACTTCCGTTTTGGTTTCGAGGAATCTCGATCCTGTAATTCGGCAAAGGTGTCGTCCGCATCGCGTAAGGCGATGGACTGGAGCCAGAAGCGGAGAGGCTTTGGCTTGACGAAGAAGAGGACGTTGCCATGGAAGAGGCGGACGATCCGCTGAACGCGGAGGCTGGGGCGGCCTTCGCTGACGAGAAGATGATCAAGCTTACTGCTGATCTTGGTGAGATCACCGAGGGGGCGATTTGGTTTTTTGCCGAAGCAGAATGGGACGACGAAGGCGTTTTCAAGCTCGATGGGGGCGAGGGCGTGAAGGGACTTGTAGATGGGTGTTAGCTCAGCGAGGAAGGAGAAAACATACTTCTTAATCTGCGCTGGGGTTACCGAGTTAGCAGATCGAGCTTTCTTAGGATTGTTCCCATATTTAAGGAAAGGAATCTGAAAGTCTTCGACCTCATTAGCTAGGAAGAGTTCTTTTCTAGTGAGCTTAGGGTGCGTTAGATTGGGCCCTAGGGGCATTTGTAAAAGTTCCTGTGGTTGCAAAGCCGATTGCATACTAACCAGATATTGGGATCCAAAGCGGGTAAATATTCGAAGATTTTTGCGCTGACGAGTAAGATGGTTAGCTAGCTTCTCTAGATTTTGAGTGTCCACTTTCGATGCCACTCCATAAACTCGTTGGGAAAAAACAGCTCCGATTTTTGTGAATCCAGAATCCAAGTCTTCATGCTCCCTAATCAGAAGCTGAGAGCCTTCAAATAATCTCTTGTCTCTCGGCCTCTGAAGTTTCTCTTCTTCAAATTTAGTTGCTTGGCTGTGATCAATTCCATTTGGTCCGATTGCATCGGTTGGAATGTAGCTCTTTCCTGTCAGATGGCTTGCATCTTGGGTTCGCCTTCCGGTGATTACTCCTTCACCAAAGACCCAGTCGCTCTCCGCTTTCATCTTTTTGAGGTAGTCGCCGAGTGTGGGGAGGTGGGAGTATTTTCTAAACATTCCCAGTAAGCGGCCACCCCCGAGGAGGTTGGCTTTCCAGACGACTGGATCGTCGCAGGCGAGTTGGCGTGGGATCCAGTGGAGGTCGTAGGCATCGATTTCGAAGCCTTGACGGTTTTGGACAAGTGCAGTTTTACGGAAGGTTGCGTGCAGGAGTGGCTGCTTAAAATCGGGGCTCTTGTTCTGGAAACCGACCGTGATGATTTTGACATCTGCGGGTTCTCTGCGACTTTGGCCAGTGAACATTCCTCTGATCGAGACGAAGTCTAGGATGTGAGGGATATGGTAGGTTTCGAAGAATCTACGTCGAAAGTTTTCGGTGCCGAGGTTGTAGAGAAAGCCGTCTTTTAAGATGAGGTATCCGAGGGCTTTTTTCTTGAGGAGGCGGGGCGCTTCCCGGAGGAAGAGGTAGCAGACTTGGCGGTCGGGGAGCTCTGGGAATTCATCGCGATGGGAGACTTCGATCTCTTTAGCGATGCCACTTTTTACGGAAGACTTAAAGGGTGGGTTGCCGACGACGAGATCAAATTTTTGATCAAGCGTCTGGTCTTTGATGACTTGGAAGAAGTCTTGGTGGTGAATGTTTTCCTCCTGAAGAGGATCGAAGCGTAAGGTGCTCCAGATCCGGGAGGGCTCCATCTGGCCGCAGATGGCGAGGCCGAGACTGAAGGTGGTCAGTTCGACGGCTTGTGGGTCGCTATCGATTCCGTAGATGTTTTGCTTGAGAAGTTTTTTTAGGATGGGGGCTGAAGGTTGCTTCCAATCGTTATCAGCGCGCCAAGCATCGACGAGTCGGCGGAAGGCGCCAACGAGAAAGACGCCTGAGCCACAGGCTGGGTCGATGACTTTGAAATCTCCTTTCGCCTTGCGAAGCTTAGTGTGAGGCATGGCCTCATCGAGGATGAGATCGACAAGGTGATGAGGGGTGTAAACGGAGGTTTTTTGAGGTTTACCGTTTTCGTCGAGAGGCTCGATGAAGTCCTCATAAAGGTAGCTGATGACTTCGACGGGGAGGTGAGCGAAGGAGTAGAGCTTCCAGAAATGGACCTGCTTGTTGTTGGTCTTGCCTTCCACAAATTCTGCGAAAGCGGCGAGGTCGGCCGTTTTGATCGCGGCTTTGATTTCAGCAGTGATGGAAAAGACGTCTCCGTTGAAGCGTTCTTCCAAGGCGGCGAGGCATTTGAGGAAGGAACGAGACGAAGCTAAGACCTGAAAAAATTCGGTGGGTTTGTCTGAAGAACCGTGGAAGAAATTGCTTGAGAGGGCTTTTCGATCTTCGAGGAATTTGATCATCAGGCAGAGGATCAAGAGACGGTTTGTGAGATCTTTTTCGAACCCGGCTGATTCTACGGTGGCCCTGAGTTCCCTCATGCCTTTCAGCATCGATTGGAGGGCGGTCTTGGTGTTGTTAAAAAGGGGACTGTTGTCTGGGTTTTCCCAAAAGGTTCCGTTGTCGAAGGCGAGGGCGGAGAAGCGCTTACGCTTTTCTTCCTCGAGCTGTCCGGCGAGCTCATTGGCGAAATTTATGGTCTCGGCGGGGAGGTATTTCGGCGTGAGTGATGTGGAATTGAGCTTGGGCTCCTTCATCGTGTTGATGATGTCAACGCGATCAGAGCGAAAGATGAAAATGAAGGGAGCGGCTCCCGTGTTCCATAGGAGGCGGGCGGACTCTGCGAGTCCGAGTTCGTCTGGCGATTCTTCGGTCTGGTCGAAGATGAAAACCTCGGCTTTGGGAGCGCGGTTAGGTTCCGGGAAGTAACGGAAGTAAACGTGGGTGGCTCCGAGTTCTTTTGCCTGTTTCAGTGCTCGAAATTCGAGAGGGTGTTGCTTCTTTGTGGGCTTCGTTTCTACAGATCTCAAACCGGTTGACTCTCCAGAGGAGGGCCACATCTCCAGTTGAGAAAGTGAGTTTTGAAAGAAGGTAAGCACGGGGTTGGGGGATCATTAAAAGAACCGAAGGGAATGTCGAGTCGGGAAGGGATCGGTGCAGTTACTTTCTTGAGAAGAATCTGGGTAGTGAGAGGGCTAGGTGGAATTGGGGAGGAATTTTTTTGAAGGGGTGTGGGTTGAATTGCGGTATGGAAAGGATAGGCTCTGCTTTATCGATCTTGTGACTGATTCTTCTCAACAAATT
>JALZUP010000321.1 GCA_023301505.1 Robiginitomaculum sp. | reverse complement strand
AATCTTTCTTAAACTTTTGATAATTCATATCTTTACTTTTTCTTGCAAAGATTATCGTTTTACCTCTTTAGTACAAGATGTACTTAGTCGGACGCTTACGATTTCAAAGTGTTTTTATGCTTACTGACCAAGTTATTATAGAGACCAAAAGCTACTTTACAGAAGAGTATCAAATAATAGAATTAAATAGTCCTAACTCGATCAAAGACGGAGGAATATTGGTTCAAAAGAAAAAGTCAACTCATAAAATTAAACCAGGCACTAAACTTTCTTTCAAATTTAAAACTAAAGCAATACCAACTAGTTGGACTATTAAAGGAGGTCACTCAAATGCTAATCGAGCAGCTAGAAATTACGATCCGTTTTCGAATGTATCTTTAGATATCGAGTTAGGGAAAATATTTGATGAGATATTTGATTTTTCTCATAAAAGCTATACACCCATTAAACTTTTTTTTAACAAGAAGGCAATAGAGACTAAAAATAATTTGTCTAAATTTAAATATTTTAATCCTGATGATGATTTAGAGCTTAATATATTTCCAACTAATAGCAATAATCATAATATAATTACATTTTATAAGAATCAAATATTTAAGAGTAAAATGGAGTCTAAGTTCTTAGATTTTGAATTAAATGTTCATAAAGATTTAGCTTCGCGCGTATTGTTATTAAACAGAAATGAAATAAATCCTGATTATTCTAGAGAACTAGAAGCTCAATTTTTAAATTCTTCTTTTGATGTTATTATAAAAAACTTTGAAAAAATATTTGATGATCTAGAATCTAAAATTAAGGCAAGTATGTTTTTGCATTATTACGCAAATAAAAATGACATTTTAAAAGAACATGATATTTCGAACTTTAACCATTGGAGGCAATTTAAAATAAAAATTAAAAATAATAAAATTGAATTACATAAAATTTTTAATAAAATAGACCGTGTATCAATCAAAATTGAAAAAGATTATGCGGTATTTCAAGAAGATCAATTTGAGTTAAATAAAAAAGAATTATTAATTAAAATTTACCGTAATAATCTTAGAAATGACTCTACGTTATTTATATTATTTATGATAAGAAAATTGCTACCATCATTTAAAAGAATCGATGGAACTAATCCAACATTTCAATTTTCAAATGAAGAACAATTAAGCCCTATAAGTGAGAGATACTTAAAAACAATTTTATCCGAATTAAAAGACAGTCGGTATACAGCAAGAAAATTTATACCATGCATAAAAAAATATTTCAACCTTAGATTAAAAGATGATGCCCATAAATCATATGTTTATCGATATAGATTAAGTTATAATATAGATATACATTATCCTAAAATGTTATCCCCCTTCACCTCAATTGAAAATGCAAAAGGTGAGAACAAATTGTTTTGCAAACTTGATGATGATTTATATAAATGGGTTTTTGATAATCGCTTCAACGAAGATACAACGAAACAGGATATTGTTAACTCTTATAAGAAATTCATAAGTGATTTTCCAATATCTGAGATTGGATAAAACTTCGCCTAACATCATTTGAGGCGCAACTTTTATCCTCAGTTATGCAGCGCATAGCTGAGATCTGCTATGCACGTACAAATCAATTGAACAATTGAAATGAAACTATCAGATATTCAAATACTGACCGCAGTTATAACTAGACCTGGAATGTATATTGGCAAACCTGACAGAAGCCATATGCTTTCTTTTTTTGGTGGATATGAAATTGGAAAAGAATCAAAAGTACTACACGAGATTAATCAAAAACTGGAAGAAAAATATGATTGTCCCAAAAGAGCAATGGGTTGGAATGGTCAAGTAGAAATGTATGCAACAAAAATAGGATTAAGCTGGGAGTCTGCATTTACAAAAATAATGCTTGAACTCATAATTGAAAACAGGACAGAAGACGAGTCTCCAAAATTGATGAATTCATCAAAATGATTATCGAAACAAGAATTTCTCAAATTCAGACAATCTATATTGGAAAATCCAAAAAAGGAATCTATCATTTCGATACTGAGGTTGTAAGAACTTGGTTAGGAATTGTGGAGGTAGATAGTGAATGGTTTAAATACTTATGGAGTAGTAAACAATTGGCATTAATTGAAAAAATAAATGTAGAAATAATAGATAATTACAATGGGAATGAGAGTGAAAAAATCCGTCCAACAGAACATCTAGTCGAACTATCGAAGGAATTTAATAAAGAGAAAGCAAGTTCATAACATTGAATTTGTAATCATAGTTGCCTTAGGGCTGACTTCGCTTTACATACTTAACCACTATCAACAATAAGAACAAATAATGAATCCAATTGAATTTAAGAAAATCTGGATGAAGGATGAATCGGAAAGGTGGGCCGAATTTCCAAAAGAACAAGTGGATAACTCCAACTTAAATGAGAAGACAAAAGAATTTTTAATCGTTGGGTTTCCTGAAGACGCTGCGCCATTTTTAGGTTTTGGATTGAGAAGTTATGATTGGAAGTTTAATACCATTTGGGATTGTTATTCAGACTACGAGTTAGACGAGAAGACCAAAAATTATTGGATATTAGGTTCCGACAATAATGGGAACCCTATATGTATTGATTCTTCTGATTCGGACAAAATAGTCTTTATAGACCATGAACAAGATTTTGAGGTGTTCGATGAGATGAATAATAACATATCGGAATTAGCGCACTCTCTTTTATTGTATAAAGATTTTATTGAGGAC
>JALZUP010000320.1 GCA_023301505.1 Robiginitomaculum sp. | reverse complement strand
GTGTTTTATTAAGGGCGGTGCACTAACCGCGAGAAGATTTCGCGGTTTTGCGGCCCTTTGCTTATTTTTCTTGAAAAATAAACTTGGTGGAGCCTAGGGCCACCGCACCCCTATTCCAGCGCGTTTCTGCATATCCCATTTAATGACATAAAACATAACAATTTCAGTAATTTAAGTTTATACCTATTTGTTGGCGTTCCTGACTATCCCATGTTAAGAGTGGGATAAATAGTGGGATAAGATGATTTATCCCACCGCAAGGCGGGATTGATATGGCCAAGGGTATTCATAAGCTAAATTCGCGGGCGGTGGACGCTCTAAAGGACGTCGGGCGCTATAGCGATGGCGGGGGGCTTTACTGCAAGGTCTTCAAAGGCGGGAGCAAATCATGGGTCTTCATGTGGAGCCGCGATGGGAAACGCCGCGAGATGGGAATGGGCGGTGTTGCTGATTTATCTCTAAAGGACGCCCGCGTTAAAGCCTCAGAGATGCGCAAGCTTGTAAGCGAGGGCAAAGACCCGATTGCCGAGCGCGCCAAGGTGAGCGAACCGACATTCCTAGAGTGCGCACTGCAATATATCGCTGACCATGAAAAACAGTGGAAAAATGAAAAGCATATCTATCAGTGGAAACATACGCTGACTGTTTACGCCAAGCCTTTGCATCATTTGCGTGTGTCGCAAATCACAACGCCAGACGTGCTGAAAGTCTTAAAGCCGATATGGATGGACAAACACGAAACCGCCTTGCGCCTTAGAAGCCGTATTGAAGCGGTGCTGAACTATGCCACCGCGATGCATTGGCGGGAGGGAATTAACCCCGCAATCTGGCGCGGTAATCTAAAGAGCCTTTTGCCGACGATTAGCAAAGCCAAGCGTGTCGTGCATCATAAGGCGATGGATATGGACGCCATGCCAGCCTTTATGGAAGAGCTAAGAGAACGCGAGGCGATGATGGCGCGCTTGGTGGAATTTGTAATCCTAACGGCTTGCCGTTCTATTGAGGCGCGCGAGGCGCGATGGGATGAAATTGATTTGGACAAGGGCATTTGGATAATCCCGAAAGAGCGTATGAAAGCAGGGCGGGAGCATATTGTCCCGCTATCCAAACGCGCGCTGGAGATACTCGCGCCGCTTTATGACTTGCGCCAAGGCGATTTTGTTTTTGTTCATCCTGATAAGCTAAAAACTTTTTCAGTAAACGCGCCGCGAGCTTTGCTAAAGCGGATGAAACGGGATGAAACGCTTCACGGTTTTCGCGCAACTTTCAAATCATGGGCCACAGATAAGACCCTGACCCAGCGCGAGGTTATAGAGATGGCGCTGGCGCATAAGGTCGGGAATGAAGTGGAGGCTAGTTATTTGCGAACTAGCGCACTGGATAAGCGCCGTGAGTTGATGGAGCGGTGGAGCGACTATTGTTCAAAGCGGGTACTAGGTCAGGTGATACAGTTAAATGTCTGAACTCGAAAATGCTCAATGGGAGACGTACTCCCCAATAGTCGAATTGATTGCGGGTCTGCAGATTAGCATCAATCAGCTTTATAAAACTATGAGAGAAAAATATGAACAAAAGGAGATATCTCAATTTGAGATTAACTCCAAACAAGAGCGTTTGGACTGGCAGTCAAGATGTCAAGAAATGTTCGAAGGCTTAGTTAAAATTTACTCCAAAACTGTTCACGAAGATGAGTCGGGAAACGTATTCTTCCCGTTTGATAATAAACTCGATTATAACAGTCCGTCCCACCCTCTTAGGCGTCTAGAAGAGGCTTACCTTATGATTAGGTTAGATATTAAAATTTCAGGAACATCTAAGGATAATTGGACGAGAATAGGAATGGAGATGGCGAAAAGACAAATTGATATAATCAAAATTCTGAATCCCCCAGTTAAGAAAGAAAAGCGCGGACGCCCTGACAATAAAGGAGTCTCTATCGATTACTTGAGAGCGGTCTGGAAATATCAACTCGACCGATATGCTCTTAAAAACTATCCTGATGACACGCTTGTCAATGAGAAGCTAAAACCATACTCGCTTACTGATATTATTGGTGCGTATAACTTTGCTTTAGAAAACCCTAGTTATCACCCGTATGAATCGACCTTTCAACATTTGGATAGTATGCTCAAAATTAAAAATAGGTCTATTGATACATTGCTAGTTTCTTTCAATCGAGGCGAAAAAGAGCGTGAGGCGATGTGGGCTGAAACCTAGCTTAGCGAAAAACATTTTTAAATATGCTAAGTGACTTAGCAAAAAATATATGAATTTTAGGGGATGCGATGGGATTCCCCAGCGTGCGTAGCTGGCAGCATAGCCAGCGATGGACAGCATTAAATGACAAGAACTCTTACTGTAACTATTCCCCAAGCCTGCGAACTTACTGGCCTTGGACGCTCGACGATTTACCGCCTTTTTGATGATGGGAAGCTCCAGCGTTTAAAGGCTGGAACGCGTACCCTTATCAAGATGGATGACTTGGAGGGCTATATTGAAAGCCTAACAGATGCGGAGCGGCAAGTATGAGCGGGCCAGATATGACGCCCCAACATGGAGGCGGGGATGGCCAAACATAGCAGTAAGAAAGAACGAGAGCGGACGGAGCCTTTTGTGCTTATTCACCGTTGGGAATATAATTGCCCTGCATTACGCGCGCTTACAGGGGATGAGTTTCGTGTCTATTTCGATATGCGTTCCCGTTATAACGGGAGCAATAACG